>NZ_JAHRWL010000003.1 GCF_019104745.1 Thalassococcus arenae | reverse complement strand
CCGCGTCGGCGCCTTGATCCAGTCGACCCGACCCGCCTGCTCGCCCCAGAACCCCTCCGGATCCGAAACCGACGCCGCATACAGCGCATCGTACTTCGCCGCGTCAACATGCGCTCGGGTCACAACCTCGGATGAGGGGGCGAAAACCCCCGGGTTTTGCATGGTTTCGGTGGTCATGTGCGACGTCCTCCCTCAGTCGGCTGTCCCGACGCAGCGCCCGCTTGACGCTACGTGAGCGGTTATGCCCAATCATACGGATTTCCGAAAACAATGGAATAACGCACAGATTTATAGCATTTTTTCTGTAAACACGTTTTCTTTTCACTATCTGATCTGTAAAGAAGTTTATTATTCTTTCGCCAACCCCTTTGTTTTCCATGGTTCTGCCACGTGGCGACCGGTCACATCAAGCCGGTAGCGGCCCTGCGCCGCCCTTCGTGCGGCGCTGTATCGGGGTGTGACAAAACGTTTCAGTACGCCGTTGTATACCGAAAAAGGCCGACTCGCTTGGCCCTTGCGTCGCGGTGGCGATTCACTAGGGTCTTCGCCAAGGCGGAAACACTGCCACTTTCGACGGGAGGACTACCATGAAATCGATGACTGCCAAACTGCTGACCACCGCCATCGCGGTCACCTTCGCCACCGAGGCGCTGGCCACCGAATGGAACGTCTCGCTCTGGGGCAAGCGCCGCGCCTTCACCGAACATGTCGAGAAGCTGGCCGAACTGGTCAGCGCCAAGACCAACGGCGAATTCACCCTGAACATCAGCTATGGCGGCCTGTCCAAGAACACCGAGAACCTCGACGGCATTTCCATCGGCGCGTTCGAGATGGCACAGTTCTGCGCAGGCTATCACGCCGACAAGAACCCTTCGATCACCGTGCTGGAACTGCCGTTCCTGGGTGTCAGCACGCTTGAGCAGGAATGGGACGTGTCGATGGCGGTCTACAACCACCCCGCCACCCAGGCCGACCTGGGGCGCTGGAACGCCACGCTGCTGATGCCCTCGCCGCTGCCGCAATACAACATCGCCGGCGTCGGCACGCCGCCTGAAACGCTGGCCGATTTCGAGGGCCTGACCGTGCGCGCCACCGGCGGCATCGGCGAAGCGCTGACGATGATCGGCGCGGTGCCGACCTCGGTGACCTCGGAAGAGGCGCGCCAGGCGCTGGATTCGGGCATCGTCAAGTCGATCGCCTTCGCGCCCCACGCGCACATGTCCTTCGGCATCACCGAAGCCGCCAAGTGGTGGTCGACGAACCTCAACCCCGGCACGGTGAACTGCCCCATCGTCGTCAACACCGACGCGCTGAACGCGCTCAGCGATGCCGAGCGCGACGCGCTGATGTCGTCGATCGGCGAGGCCCGGCAGCATTACATCGACTTCTACGAGAACGAGACGATGGCCAAGTGGTGGCCGCTGCTCGAGGAAAAGGGCATCCAGCAGATCAGCTACAACGAAGAGCGTCTCGCCGAATTCCGCGAAAAGGCGGCGGGCCCCGTCGCGCAGAAATGGATCGAAGAGAACACCGCGCGCGGGTTGCCCGCGCAGGAACTCTATGACCTCGTGGTCTCGACGCTGAGCGGTTCCTGATCCGCCGCTTGAAGGCAGGCGCATCCGGCCGGACCGGGTGCGCCGAACGGGGAGGGGGACAGCCATGGCGATGAAAGCCGCCGTGCGCGAGGACGGGTCGTTGCTGAGCCGTCTCGACCGCGCGCTTTACCGGATCGAGGGCGCTTTCGGCCTGATCAGCGGTCTGGCCGTGTTCGGGCTGATGCTGCTGGCGGTCTATTCCGTCGGCGGGCGCAATTTCTTCAACGCGCCGGTGCGCGGCTATGTCGACTGGATCGAGGTCACCATGCCGCTGATCGCCTTCATGGGCATTTCCTTTGCGCAGCGCGACGGCGGCCATATCCGCATGGATATCCTGGTCGGCCGGTTGCGGGGACGGGCGCTTTGGGCGGCCGAATTCGTGTCCACCTTGGCCATCCTGGTGCTGATCGTGCTGCTGATCTGGGGGTCCTGGGCGCATTTCGGGCGGTCCTTCGACTGGAACGCGCCGCTCTACAGCCGCGACTCGACCATCGACATCAAGCTGCCGATCTGGCCGGCCAAGCTCTTGGCGCCGGTGGCCTTCTCGGTGATGGCACTGCGCCTGCTGCTGCAGCTTTGGGGCTATGGCCGCGCCTTCCTCACCGGCGACGCGGTCGCGGTGCCGCTGATCGAGGATGTCGCGACCATCGCCGCGCGCGAGGCCGAAGCGGTGTCGGGCGCCGAGGACAAGTCATGACGCCCACCGAGATCGGCATCTGGGTCTCGATGGGCATGCTGGTGCTGGTGGTGCTGGGCATGCGCGTGGCCTTTGCCGCGGCGCTGGCCGGGCTGGTCGGGCTGGTCTGGATCTTCTGGGCCAAGAAGGGCTACGACCCGGATCAGTTCTGGTGGGCGCTGACCGTCGCCACCAAGACCGCCGGGCAGGTGCCGCATTCCAAGATCGCCAGCCAGGCGCTGAGCCTGATCCCCACCTTCATCCTGATCGGTTATCTGGCCTACCACGCCGGCTTCACCCGGGCCCTGTTCGACGCCGCCAAGAAATGGGTGGGCTGGGTTCCGGGCGGCATGGCGGTGGCGACGGTCTTCGCCACGGCGGGTTTTTCTGCGGTGTCCGGCGCGTCGGTGGCGACCTCGGCCGTTTTCGCGCGCATCGCGATTCCCGAGATGCAGGCCAACGGGTACGACAAACGCTTTGCCGCGGGCGTGGTGGCGGCGGCTGGCACGCTGGCCTCGCTGATCCCGCCTTCGGCCATCCTGGTGATCTACGCCATCATCGTCGAACAGGATGTCGGCCGGCTGCTTTTGGCGGGGTTCATTCCCGGCGTCTTCTCGGCGCTGGTCTACGGCGCGATCATCATCGGGCTGGCGCTGGCGATCCCCAGTTTCGGCCCGCCGCTGCGCGGCTTCACCTGGGGCGAGCGGTTCCGTGCGCTGCCCGGCGCGCTGCCGATCCTGTTCGTGGTCTTCATCATCATCGTCTTCATCTACAACCCGTTCGGCGGCGATGCCTGGGGCACGCCGACCGAAGGCGGGGCGATCGGCGCCTTTGTCGTTTTCCTGATGGCGGTCTGGCGCGGCATGCGCTGGCGGGCCTTCCGCGACGCGTTGCTGGAAACCGCAAGGCTCAGCGTGATGATCTTCTCGATCATCTGGGGTGTGCTGATCTATGTCCGCTTCCTGGGTTTCGCCGATTTGCCAGGGGTGTTTTCGGACTGGATCACGTCGCTCGAGATGTCGCCGATGCTGATCCTGGTCATGATCCTTCTGGCCTATGCCGTGCTTGGCATGTTCATGGACGCCATCGGGATGCTGCTGCTGACGCTGCCGGTGGTCTACCCGGCGGTGATGGCGCTGAACGGCGGCGAAAGCGTGTCGGCCGAAATGTCGACCTTCGGCATGTCGGGTCCGATGTGCGCCATCTGGTTCGGCATCCTGGTGGTCAAGATGGCCGAGTTTTGCCTGATCACACCGCCGATCGGGCTGAACTGCTTTGTCGTCGCCGGGGTGCGCCCCGATCTGAGCGTGCAGGACGTGTTCAAGGGCGTCACACCCTTTTTCATCGCCGACGCGTTGACCATCGCGCTTCTGGTGGCCTTCCCGGCCATCGTGCTCTGGCTGCCGTCACTGGCCTGACGACGGGGTGTTTCGGGCACGAAACGCCTTGTCTAAACTCCAATAATTCCGTATTTCCGGAATTATGGAATCAGAACTGCGACTCGATCAGCTTTCCGCCCTGGCCCACCCGCATCGACTGGCCGTGTTCCGGTTGTTGATGCGGCGTTACCCCGACGCCGTTTCGGCAGGGGACTTGGCCGGTGTCCTGGGCGTTCCCAAAAGCACGCTGTCCCCGGCGCTGAACATCCTGCGTCAGACCGGGCTGGTCAGCCAGCGCCGTGAAGGCACGTTCCTTCTGTATCGGGCCGATACGGACGGCGCGGCGCGGCTGGTCGAATACCTTGTCTCGGATTGCTGCCGCGGGCGTCCGGATCTTTGCAACCCTGTCACACAAACCGGTCAGGAAACCGCCATGACGCACCGTCCCTACCACGTGCTGTTCCTGTGTACGGGCAATTCCGCCCGCTCGATTTTCGCCGAGGCGTTGCTGCGCAGCGAAGCCGGCGACAAGTTCGTCGCCCATTCCGCGGGCATCGATCCGCAATCCGAGCCGAACCCCATCGCGCTGCAGATGCTGCGGGACAAGGGGCACGACGTGGCCGGCTTGCACTCGAAACACGCCGATCTGTTCCGCCAACCGGATGCGCCCAGGATGGATTTCGTCTTTACCGTCTGCGACCGGGCCGCGAACGAGGACTGCCCGGCCTGGCCGGGGCAGCCCATCTCGGGGCATTGGGGGCAACCCGACCCGGTCAAGGCGCAAGGCACCGAAGCACAGAAAACCCTCGCGTTCCAGCAGGTCTACGGCGCCTTGCGCAACCGCATTCGCGCCTTTGCCGCGCTGCCCTTCGACACGCTGGACCGCGCGACGCTGCAGGCGCGGGTCGACGAAATCGCTGAGATGAAAGACGATTGACATGACGACATACGCGATCAACGGCCTTGGCCGGATCGGCAAGCTGGTGCTGAAACCGATGTTGGAGGCGGGCGCTGAGATCGCCTGGCTGAACGACGCCGTGGGCGACGCTGCCATGCATGCGCATCTTCTGGAATTCGACAGCGTGCATGGCCGCTGGGCCGCGGCGTTCGGTCATGACGACCGGTCGATCACCATCGACGGCACGCGCCTGCCGGTCTTTTCCAGCCGGTCGCTGGACGCCCTGCCGCTGGACGGTGTCGACGTGGTGATCGACTGCACGGGCCACTACAAGACCGCGGACCGCATCGCGCCCTATTTCGCGGCCGGCGTGAAGAAGGTGGTCGTCTCGGCCCCGGTCAAGGATGGCGACGCCGCCAACATCGTCTATGGCGTGAACCACGCCATCTACGACCCCGCCCGCCACGCAATTGTCACCGCGGCAAGCTGCACCACCAATTGCCTGGCGCCGGTGGTCAAGGTCATCCACGAGGGCCTCGGCATCCGGCACGGATCGATGACCACGATCCATGACGTGACCAACACCCAGACCATCGTCGACCGCCCCGCAAAAGACTTGCGCCGGGCGCGTTCGGCGCTGAATTCGCTGATCCCCACCACCACCGGGTCGGCCACCGCGATCACGCTGATCTACCCCGAACTCAAGGGCCGCCTGAACGGCCATGCCGTGCGGGTGCCGCTGCTCAACGCCTCGCTGACCGATTGCGTGTTCGAGGTCGAACGCGGCACCACGGTCGAAGAGGTCAACGCCCTGTTCAAGGCCGCCGCCGATGGCCCGCTGCACGGCATCCTGGGATACGAGGAACGCCCGCTGGTCTCGGCCGACTACGTCAACGATCCGCGGTCCTCGATCGTCGATGCTCCGTCGACGATGGTGGTGAACGGCACGCAGGTAAAGGTCTTTGCCTGGTACGACAACGAATGGGGCTATGCGCACCGCCTGGCCGATGTGGCCCGCATGGTCGGGGCATCGTTGTGAGCCGACCCGCGGGCCTGTCTGCCTATATCGCCGTCACCGCCGCCTACTGGGCCTTCATGCTGACCGATGGCGCGTTGCGGATGCTGGTGCTGCTGCATTTCCACACGCTGGGCTTTTCGCCGGTGCAACTGGCCTATCTGTTCCTGCTGTATGAACTGGCCGGCATCGTCACCAACCTGAGTGCCGGCTGGATCGCCGCGCGGTTCGGGCTGACGGCGACGCTGTATGCCGGGCTGGTCCTGCAGATCGGCGCGCTGCTGGCGCTGGCCCAGCTCGACCCGGGCTGGGGGCTGGCCGCGTCGGTGGCCTTCGTGATGGCGGTGCAGGGCGCGTCGGGCGTGGCCAAGGACCTGACCAAGATGTCGGCCAAGTCGGCGGTCAAGCTGCTGGCGCCCGCCGGGCAGGGCGGGCTGTTTCGCTGGGTGGCGGTGCTGACCGGATCAAAGAACGCGGTCAAGGGGCTGGGGTTCCTGCTGGGTGCGGGCCTGCTGGCGATGGCGGGCTTCGTGCCGGCGGTTCTGGGGATGGCGGCGGTGCTGACCGTGATCCTGGTCGTCCTCGCATTGCGCATGCCGGCCGGCCTGCCGGCGGGGCGCAAGGACGCGAAATTCCGCGACGTCGTCTCGAAGGATCGCAACATCAACTGGCTGTCCTTCGCGCGCGTCTTTCTGTTCGGCGGGCGCGACGTCTGGTTCGTAGTCGGCATCCCGGTCTATTTCTACGCGGTGCTGTCGGATGGTTCGGACGACAGCAAGCGCCAGGCGTTCTTTCTGATCGGCACGTTCATGGCGGTCTGGACGATCCTCTACGGCATCGTGCAGGCCAATGCGCCGCGCCTGCTTGGCGCCGCCACCCGGCCCGAGGCCGAGCTGGTCGCCGCCGCCCGCCACTGGGCCGTGGCCCTGGCGGTCATCCCCGCCGCGCTGGCGCTGGCGGTTTGGGTCGCGGGCGCGCCACAGGGTTGGTTGACGGGGCTGCTGGTCGCGGGGTTGCTGATCTTCGGCGCGGTCTTTGCCGTCAACTCGGCGCTGCATTCCTACCTGATCCTGGCCTTTTCCAGGGGGGAACGGGTGACGATGGATGTGGGGTTCTACTACATGGCAAACGCCGCCGGACGGCTGCTGGGCACGCTTCTGTCCGGCCTCAGCTTCCAGGCGGGTGGACTGGCCCTGTGTCTGGCCACGGCGGCGGTGCTGGTCGCACTCAGCGCGGTTGGCGCCGCCAGGTTGCGCCCGGCCAGGGTATCGGCCTAGCTTTCGGCCTCGTCCAGCAGGCCGTTGACCCAGCGGGTGATCAGCACGTTGGCCGGAAAGCCCAGAGGGACGGCCGCGATCAGCGCGATCACCGGCGGAATGGCCGGCAGGCCGATGGAAAACCCGATCAGCCCCAGCAGGAACAGGTTGATCGCCACAGCCGTGGCGGTGAAGGGATACAGCGTCCAATACAGACGCCGCGTCGACCAGCGCTTGCTCATGTCGAAACCTCCGCGGGTTCTTCGGTCAGCCGCCGCGCGATCAGCGCCGGAATGCCGGGATGGCAGCCGATCGGGTCCAACCGCAATCCTGTGAAACCGACCGCGTCCAGCGCCTCGGGCACATCGTCCAGCACATGGCCGCGCTTGGCGGCAAAGAAGGGCAGGCAGATCGCCTTGTCGCCCAGCCCTGCCGCCATATCCTCCAGCGACGGTGCCTCTTCCACGAAACCGCAGCGGATCTCGCGCAGCGGCAACAGCGCGGTCAGCGCATCGGCAAAGTCGCGGGTGACGGCGGCCGGGCGGGGCGACCGGCCCGAGCCGTGTCCGGCGATGAACAGCGCGGTGTTCTCCGGGCGCCAGCCCGCCGCCGCGATTTCCCGGCGCAGCCAGTCCGCGGCGAAGGCGGGCAGGCCCGGGTCCATGCCGAACGGGTTCATCTGCCGGACCGGCGCGCCGTCCAGGCGCTTGGGCAGGGCGGATTGCGTGAACCAGCCGTCGGCTATGAACATCGGATAGAGCGGCGCGGCTTTCGGGGTACCCACCAGAGCCGCCTCGAGCGCGCCCGGCGCGGCCAGCGTCGCGCCGCGAATGTCCCAGCCCGGCGCGTGTTCCGACACGGCCGCGGCCAGCGCGGCGATCTCGTCCTCGCCGACCTGGGGCTCCGATGGCTGCCCGTGGCTGACCAGCAGCGCGATGCGCGTTCCGGGCGCGTCGGGTCTTGGCGGCTTTGGCGGCATGGCTGTCATCATCGGTCCCTTCTCGGCGTGGCGACCGTCAAGATAGGGCACCGCCCCGGTCGATGCCACCGCGCCCCGGATTCAAGGCTGAACCGTGATCATGCCGATCATGTTCTGCGTCTCCCAGTGCGGACCGCACAGGTATTCGCCGGCATCTTCGGTCAGAAACGTCAGTTCGACCGATTCCTCGGGGAAAAAGCGGTCGGTCTCGGGGATGCCCATCGCGGGGCTCAGCACGCTGTGGCTGGTGCGCTTGTCGACATTGACCCAGCGGACGGTGGTGCCGATGGGCACGGTCAGTTCGCGCGGGCAGAAATTGTACTCGTAGGTCAGCACCACGGTCACGCCCTCGGCCTCGGCACTCGGGGCGCCGAACAGCGCGACATAGCGTTCCTCGGCTTCGGCGCAAAGCGCGGCCGTCTCGTCGTCGGTATCGTCATTGGCCAGAGCCGGAGCGGCCAGCAGCGCGGCGAGGACGGCAAGCGGAAAGGCGGATTTCATCGCGGGAACTCCTGTCCAGAGAGAAAACGGGCGGCCACCGCGTTGCGGCAGCCGCCCGCCTTGTTCAGCTTATTGCGCGGCGACGTTGATCGCCACCTCGGGGTTGTCCAGCGCCAGCGTCGTGTCCAGCGTCACGTGATGGAAGCGGGCTGCGGAATGGTCGTCATGGATGGCAAAACCCACGGTATAGGTCTTGCCCGGCTCGATGGCGATGTCGCCGGGATGGCCGGTCACCAGCGGCCGGCTGAAGGTCACCGTCCAGATGCCGGCCTCGTTCTTGGCCTCGGCCGCGATCTGGCCGTCATTCTCGACCCGGCGTTCCAGCAGGTAGCCGTTGGTCGCGCGGCCATCGGCATAGACGCGCAGCAGGTCCAGATAGGTGCCGCCCTCGAGATAGGCCGCGATGGCATCCTCGGGCTTGGGCAGGTTCCAGCCGCCCAGCGGCTTGTCGCCCCGGCCCTTGAGCTCGATCTCGGTCCGCGATTCCGACAGGTACTTGGTCACCGTGCCATCGGCCTGCAGCCGTGCCGCGACCTCGGCTTCGGCCGCGATGGCGTCGGCGCCAGGATCGAACGGCATATAGCTGTTGTCGGCATGGCAGCTGGCCCAGCAGCCGACCTGGCCACCCATCTCGATATCCGTGCCGGTGATCATCATCGCCACCTTGATCGGGTTTTCCGGATCCATCTTGCCGCCGTCCACGAAGGGAACGGGGTTGTGGCCGCCATCTTCCCACTGCATGCGGAAATAGACGTTCTCGTTGTCGTGGGTCGCCTGCAGCGAAGCGCTGATATAGCCGCGCTTGCCGGGGATCGGCGTCGGTTCGAGATCGTCGTCCTTGCCGCCGCCGCCGGCGACGATCTTGTTGCCGATGGTTTCGAGTTCCTTGGCATGGCAGGTCGAGCAGGCATCGCCGCCCTTGGTCAGCGGACGCGCGCCGCCATGGGTCTTGCCGTTCTGCACCCATTCGAAACTGGCCTGGCCGGGATAGAACAGGCCCAGCTCGGTCGCAGGCACGGCGTTCCAGTCGACATTCGCGGCCACCGCACCACCCGCGGACGCAGGCGCACCGTCGCTGCCGGCCACGGTGGCATCGCTGGACGCCGCCGTATTGGCCGCCGCCAGTTCGGCCTCGACCTTGGCGCGTTCGTCGGCGCGGGCATCGTCGATCGCGGCCAGGAGGCGGGCGCGGTCAGCCTCCTTCTGGGCTTTCAGCGCTTCGGCTTCGGCCGCTTCCTTGGCTTCGATCTTGGCGAGGCTGTCGAGGTAGGCCTGCGGGATCTCGCGGGCGAAATCGGGGTTCGGCGCTTCCAGCGCGGCCAGGTATTCCTCGTCGGCGCGATCGCGCACGTCCTTGTGGGCGATACCCTTGTGGCAATCGATGCAGGTCTGGCCCGTCTCCATCGCGTTCAGGTGCTGCGCCCGCGCACGGGGCTTCTGAAACTCGGGCATCATCGCATCGAAATGGTGGCAGTTGCGGCACTCGCGCGAGTCGGTCTTCTTCATCCGGTTCCATTCGTTCATCGCAAGAGACAGGCGATGATGTTCGAATTTCTCGGGCGTGTTGATCTTGCCGGTGAACTTGCCCCACAACTCCTTGCTGGCCTTGACCTTGCGGATCATCTTGTGGGTCCAGGCCTTGGGCACGTGGCAGTCCGAACAGACCGCCTCGACACCCGAGCGGTTGGCATTGTGGATCGTGCCCTTGTACTCGGCATAGACGTAGTCCTCCATCTCGTGGCACGAGATGCAGAAATCCTTGGTGTTCGTGGCTTCCATGGCGGTGTTGAATCCGCCCCAGAAGATGATGCCTGCGGCAAAGGCCGCGGCGATTCCGAACAGCGGCATCCCTAGGATGACGTAGCGGCGCCAGATCGGCGTCTTCTTGGTGGGCTTGTCGTCGGTCTGGGTCATCTCCAGGCTCCATTCGATCGGTCAGGTGCGGCGCACCGGAATTTGCGGGGCCTGCGACCGGCGCCTTATGGCGGGTGGGCAGGCGGTCTTTCCCGTGTTGGGGTGCGCTCTGATCCGAACGGCGGGCGTTTCGGTCGGCGCTTGCGAGAAAGGCGGGCGAGGCTCGCCCGCCTTTCCTTTGGTCCATGGCCCGATGGCTCAGGTCACGTGGTTCGACCGGTTGTAGACGTTGAACTTGCCGGTCGGTGCATACAGACCCTGCACGCGGCCGATTTCTTCAAGCGTCTTGGCATCGAAGATCACGATCTCGCCGTTCGGTTCTTTCGAGGTCGACATGTTCCACTTGGACACCCAAACCTCGGTGCCGTCCTGGTTGAACTCGAAATGCACGGCGGCCGAGCCTTCCTCGTCGGTGATCTGGATCGTCTTGACGATCTCGCCGGTCTCCTTCGAGATGACCTGCACCGATTGCTGGATTTCCGGCTCGGGGTGCTTGGTCTGGTCAGCCCAGATGTAGTCCGAATTCGGGTGCGTCCGGATGAACAGGCCCGCGCCGTCGGTTTCGGTCTCGTAGCAGACCTTCCAGGCCTGATCCGGGTGGTTGACCGGGTCGTTGCCCCAGACGGTCACGGTGCCGACGCCCAGGTGGGTCGTGCCGGCGACAGGGCCGCAATTCGGGTCGATCCAGTTGGCGCCCGGTCCGGGGTGCGGCAGGGCAGCGGTGTCGATCATCGCTTCCAGCTTGTGGGTCTGGGTGTCGACGACGACCATCTTGTTCGACGCGTTCGCGGCGATCTGGAAGTACCGGCCGGTCGGGTCGAAGAACCCGTCATGCAGGAACTTGGCCGAGTTGATCTTGTCGATCCGCAGGTTTTCGAGGTCGGTGTAGTCGACCTGCCAAAGCTGGCCCAGCTCTTTCACGGCGACGATCCAGGTGGGTTCGTTCGGCGTGGTGTAGATGGCCGCGACGCGGCTTTCTTCCACGTATTCGCCGTCGACGTTGGTGCCGCGGGTCGAGACGACCTTGAGCGGTTCCATGGTCTGTGCATCGACGATCGCGAAGTGCGGAGGCCAGTAACCGCCGCCGATCACGTATTTGCCGTCACCCGACACCGCCACGTCGCGGGCGTCGTAGGCGATCTTGACTTCCGAGACCAGCATCTTGTCCGGCGTCTGCCAGAGGTCGATCTTGGTCATCTTGCCGTCGCGGCCCATCGTGTACCAGAAGCGGCCCGGGTTTTCCGGTTCGTCGATCTTGTGGTGCTCCGAGGCTTTCAGCACGTGCACGGCATAGCCGGTCGGGATATGGACCAGCACTTCCTTGGTGTCGCCGTCGATCACGGCCACCTTGCCCACGTCACGCTCGATCACGACAAAGAAGTTCTCCCAGTTCCGGCCGTGCAGCGGCTCGGTCGGGTAGTCGGCTTCCTCGACATAGACCTTGCGGGTGGCCTTCATCTGCGCCAGCGACATTTCCGGCGGCTTCGGCGCGTCCATCATGATGTACGTCGCCATGTCCTTGATTTCTTCTTCGGTCATGATGTCCGAGAAGTTGTTCATCCCGCCTTCGGTACCCCAGGCGATGATCTTTTCAAGACGTTCCTGGCCGAGCTTCAGCGTGCCACCTTCGGTGACGGTGCCGTCTGCGGCGGTCTTCTTCCAGTAGGGTTCCAGGCTCTTGCCGGTGGCACCCTTGCGCAGCACGCCGTGGCAACCGGCGCATTGCTCGAAATACAGCTGCTTGGATTTTTCGAATGCTTCGGGGCTCAGCTCCGGCTTGGCATCTTGTGCCAGTGCCGGCAGTGCCGTGCCCAACAGAAACACTGCAGCGCCGAGCGTGATCCCGGTCCGCTTCTTGGTTTCATGCGACATTTCACTCTCCGTGTAAGTGAGGCAGGTAGTGAGGCAAGTCCGACTGTCGTTCAGGGGCACGCAGGATGCCTTGACTTCCGTCAAGCATCGGTGCGGAGGCTCCTTTTCTGGGGATTTTCCCGCGAGCAATCCGTCCCGAACGGCGCTTGTTCAGGACGGATTGCTTCCCGCCCGGCGGCACGAGCGCGCCGCCGGCATCGGGCCACCTGTTCCACATGTCAGTGGCTGGTGCCTTCCGAGAAGGTGATCTTGTTCCAGACGTTATACTTGCCCGAAGGCTTGCGCATCGGCAGGCTGCCCACCTGCTCGAGCGTCTGTGCGTCGTAGATCAACACCGCGCCGTCGTCTTCCCAAACCGAGACTAGCGCGTGGCTGCCATCCTTGGTGAATTCGACATGGGCCACCGTCTTGCCCGGCGCGGGCCGCAGGGTGCGCACGATCTCGAGGCTTTGCTTGTCGATGATGTGCATCGCGTCCTTGTTTTCGCCGAAGAACACATCGACCCAGACATAGGGCGAGTTTTCATGGCTGCGCATGAAGAAACCCGGGCCTTCGGTCTGGATCGTCTTGACCGTCTTCCAGGTTTCCATGTCGATCACCGACACCACCCCGTCCTGCAGGTGGGGCGTGGCCATCACGGTCGTGTCGCCCCAGGCCCAGGTGATGCCGGACCCCAGATGCGGCATGCCGGGCAGGTCCAGATCGGCGATCTTGTGGCCGATCACCAGGTCGATCACCTGGCCCGACTTGCCGTCGCGGGCGGCGCCCATCACGTATTCGTAGCTCTGGTCGAAAAAGAAATCGTCCAGGAAATCCGGCGTGGTGATCTTGCGGATCGGAAAGGGGTCGGGGTTGTTCACCGGGCCTTCGATCCGCCAGTCATGGGCAAAGCCCATCTGCGGCGGGTTCGGGCCATAGAAGACCTCCCAGATTTCCGGCACGTCCTTGAGCGCCAGCACAAAGCTTTCGCGCGGTGGCGCCTGGTAGACGGCGGATACCCGGCTGGGTGTGCCGTCCTTGCCCTTGACCTCGCGCACCGCGGCGACGCTCAGATCGGCGGTGTTGAGAATGGTCAGCGTGTTGGGCAGGTAGTTGGCGACCGCCAGGAACTGGCCGTCGGCGCTCATCGCGATGTTGCGGCTGTTCAGCCCGGCGCGCACGCGGCCGACCTCCTGCAAAGCGTAGAGGTCGTATTTCTGCACCCAGCCATCGCGCGACATGATGAAGACGAAGCGTCCGGTGGGGTCGAATTTCGGCCCGCCATGCACTGCGAAGGGCGTGGGAAAGCGGTCGAGCACGGCAAAGGTATCGCCGTCCAGCACGCTGACATGATGATCGCCGGTTTCCACCGCGAGGGTGATGTTCATCGGGTCCGATGCCCAGACCGGCGCGGTGACGGGCGTATAGTCGTCGCGCAACTCGCGGCTGGCGGCGATGTCGGTCTCGGTCCAGGTGGGGGTGAAATCCAGCGGCGCTTTCAGGTAGGCCGCCAGTTCCTCGACCGCCTCCGGGGTCAGGGTTTCCGCGAAGGCCGGCATCTGGCTGGCCACGCGGCCGTTCAGGATCACGTCGGCCAGGTTCGGCCCGCGCATCCGTTTCAGCGTTTCGGGAATCAGCGCCGGTCCGATCGCGCCCAGCCGCTGCGCGCCGTGGCAATCGGCGCAGTTCTCGGCATAGACCGTGGCCGGGTCGGCAGCGACGGAAAAGGGCAGAGTGGCCAGTGCAAGCGCCAGAAACGGCTTAGAAAAACTGGTGTTGCGGGTCATGGCTCTTGCCTCGGAACGGGGTGACGGACAGCCGGTCGGCGTCGTCGATTCCGATCTCGGCATTGGACAGGTAACAGGCCGGGTCTTCGGCCCAGGGATCGCCGGTCAATTGCAGCGCGCGAATGCGCGTGTTGCCGCCGCAGATCGCCTGGTGCGCACAGGCGCCGCAGCGCCCCTTGAGCGGCCGGGGCCGGGTGCGTAGCAGGGCCAGCATCTTGTCGTCGCCGGTCCAGAGTTGCGAAAACGGCGTGTCCTTGACCGATCCGACGGTGTAATCCGACCAGTAGGTATCGGGATGCACGCGGCCCTGCGTGTCGATATTCGCCACGCCCAGGCCCGAGCTGTTGCCGCCCCAGGCCCGCAGATGGGCGATCAGGCTGTCGACGCGGTCCATGTCGAACCGTTCGCGCGCCCAGTTCACGAGATAGACGGCATCGGCGTCGTTGTTGCCGGTCACGATGTCCAGCGGAAGACCGCCCGACACCGCGTCCCAGGCGCGCTCGATCAACAGGTCCAGCGCCCGGCGGGTGTGGTCGTGCACGGCGTCTTCGGCCCGGTGCTTGTCGCCGCGCCCGGCATAGACCAGGTGCGACAGGTAGAACTTGTCGACGCCTTCGTCGTCGCACAGCCTGAGCAGTTGCGGCAGCTGTTCCTGGTTGTCGCGGGTCAGTGTGAACCGCAAGCCCACCTTGATGCCGCGCGCCTTGCAGGCACGGATGCCGCGCACGGCTTCGTCAAAGGCGCCGTCCTTGCCGCGGAACCAGTCGTTGGTCTTGCCGATCCCGTCGATCGAGATGCCGACGTAATCAAAGCCGATCTCGGCCACCCGGTCGGCATCGTCGCCGTGGATCTTGGTGCCGTTCGTCGACAAGGCCAGCATCCGCACATGGGGCCGTGCGGCCTTGGCGATGTCGAACCAGTCGAACCGGTCCAGCGGCTCGCCACCCGACAGGATCAGCGCGGGGATGCGGAAGGCGCCCAGGTCCTCGACGACGCCCATCGCCTGTTCGTGGCTCAACTCACCGGGGAAATGCGTATCGGCCGATACGGTATAACAGTGCCTGCAACGCAGGTTGCATGTCCGGGTAAGGTTCCAGATCACCACCGGCTTGACCGGACCGCTGCCGCGCTTGCGCGGTGCGGTCGGCTCGACCAGCTGGTGCATGTATTCGGTCAGTCGGAACATGGCGTCTCCTTCCGGTCCTGGCGAAGACGCAAACCGGTCTTTTTCAGGATCTGTGTCGAATAGAGGATGTCGTGGCCCGTGCAGGCGTCGCCCAGGATCGCGATGACTTCCTGACGCTGCGCCTCGACCTCGTCGCGCGAGGCGCCGTGCAGCATGGCGAACAGGTTGTAGGGCCACTCGGGCAAGGCGCGGGGGCGGCGGTAGCAATGGGTGACATAGGGCAGGGCGCCGACCTGCGGGCCCAGCCTGTCGACGACCGCGTCGTCGACATCCCAGACCGACATGCCGTTGAAGGTCATGCCCAGCTTGTAGTGGTTCGGCGCGGCGGCGATGCGGCGGATCACGCCGTCATCCTGCATCGCCTGCATCCGGCGCATGACTTCGGCCTCGCTCAGGCCCAGATCGTCAGCCAGGGCAGCGAAGGGGCGCGCGACCAGCGGCAGCCCGCCCTGCGTGGCGGTGACGATGGCGCGGTCTGTGGAATCGAGAATCATGCGGCAACCCGGAAGCGGACAAAGAACTCGGCCTCTTTCGGAAAACACAGCACCTTGTGGCCGGTTTCCTCGGTCAGAGAGGCCGCCACCTGCCCGATCTCCTCTTCGCGTTCGGTGGCCAGGACGAACCACATGTTCAGGCGGTGGGTGCGGCGATAATTGTGCGCCACCTCGGGCCGCGCATTGACCAATGTCATGACATGCTCGAATTCCGCATCCGGAACCGCCATGGCGCACAGGCAGAATGCCCCGCCCATCGCGGCCGCGTCGTAGAACGGGCCGAACCGCGTGAGCACGCCGCTTTCGCGCATCGCGGCGATGCGCGCCAGCACGTCGTCCTGCGAAATGCCCAGTTCGGCGGCCAGTGCGGCGAAGGGTTCGGCGACGATGGGCAACCCATCCTGAAGCCGGTTGATCAGGATACGGTCGGTGCGGTCCAGGGTCATGCTCTGAGCCTTTCGTCAGCGATCATCGCGCCGGTCTGACGATAGCAATGCAGCGAAAACAGCACCTTGTGCGGTATGTCGGCGAATTGCGGCAGCGCGCAGATATTCGACAGGTTGTCCAGCGCCTCGGCCCGCGACCGGGCGTGGATCATGCAGAACAGGCGGTAGGGCCAGAGCCGTGGCACCACGCGGCGTTCGTAGCACAGCGTGACGCCGCGCTGACGGGCCAGAAGCGGGCCGGCGATCTCGACCTGATCGGCGGGAATATCCCAGACCACCATCGCGTTCGACCGCCAGCCGACGGCACGGTGGCGGATGATGATCCCCAACCGCGAGACGATCCCGGCATTCGACAAGGCCTCGATCCGGTTCAGGACTTCGGCCTCGGTCCGGCCGAGCTTTTCGGCGAGCGCGGCGTAGGGTGACCCGACCAGGTCAAGTCCGCGCAACAGGCCCTGCAGAAGGTCGCGATCACCGGGCAGGACCGCCGTCGGGTCGGCCTTGCGCGGGGTCAGCGGCGGCAGCCCGCCGCCCTTGAGCGAAAACCCCAGATCGACATTGAAGGGCCTGACCAAAGGCAGGTCGAGCACGCGCAGGCCGGTTTCCCGGCCGATCCGCGCAAGCGTCGCGTCGACATGCGCGCGGTCGGGACCGGTGACGACGAACCACAGGTTCCATTCGTCTTCGCGCAGGTAATTGTGGTTCACACCCGGCTGGCGGCTGATGATCCCGGCGACGCGATCGACATCGTCGTCGGCGGCGGCCACGGCGGCCAGGGTGCTGGCCGAAACCGTGTTGGGCGCGCAGGTCGCACCGACGCGGGTGATGCGGCCCTGGTCGACCTGCTTGCGCAGCCGCCCCAGCACCTCGGCTTCGGTCAGACCGTGATGGGCGCCGATCCGGGCAAAGGGCCGCGGCTCGATCGGAAAGCCGCGCTGCCATTCGTCGAGCAAGGCCAGTGTTCGGGGGTCTGACACGCCGTCGATCATGGCCTTACAACCCCGTCCGGTGGGCGCGGGCGGTGAAGAAGATGCCGGAAGGGCTGTCGGCGTCGATCTCGCGCAGCTTTTCGAAGGTGCGGGTGTCGTAGACCATGACCTTGCCGGCATCGCGCACCGACAGCCAGACTTCGTGCCCGCGCGGGGTGAATTCCATGTGCAGCACGCCGGGGCCGGGCTTGAATTCGTGGATCACGGCCTTGGTCATGGTATCGATCACCTGGATGGTGTCGTTCAGAGGGTGGGCGAAATTGACCCAGACCTGGCGCCCGTCCGGCCGCGCCATCGCGAAAACCGGCTGACCGTAGGTCGCGGTGCGCCCGGTCTCGGTCAGGTCGCGGGCATCGACCCACAGCACCTCGTGCTGGCCCACGGCGGGCAGCACGAATTCCTGTCCCGCAAGGGCCCAGCCTTCGAGATGCGGCATCTTGTAGACCGGCAGCCCTTCGCGGCCCGCGGCATAACCGGGCAGGATCGGGCGCGGCTCGGGCTTGTCCTGCCACAGATCCAGCGCGGTCAGGTTGTCGGCGCCGAACAGCCCGGTGATGTAGGTGCGGCCATCGGCGGTCACCAGCGCGTCATAAGGAAAGGCGCCCATGTTCTCGATCCGGGTGATCTGCGCCTCGCCGCTGGTCATGTCGGCGATCCATGTCTCGCCCGCGTCCCACAGGGTAAAGACGAAGCGGCGGCCGGGAATGTCCACCAGTCCGATCGTCTTGCTGTCGGTGGGGATGTCGGCGACCATGTCCAGCGTGTCGGCGTCGAAGATCCGCACGCCGCCGGGTTCGTAGTTGGACACTGCAACCAGCGTGCCGTCGTCGGATATCGCGCCGCCGATGGAGTTTCCGGCCTGCATGACGCGCCCCACCACCGCTTGGGTGACGATGTCCACCTTGGTCAGACCGCCATCGCGACCGAAGACATAGGCAAAGCGCTGGTCGGGCGAATAGACCAGCGAGGCATGGGACAGATCACCCAGCCCCTCGATCCGCCCGATCCGGGCACGGTCGGACTGATCGACCACCAGCAACGAGCCGGTGGCGCGTTCGACGACCAGGCCCAGATCGCCGGTCGGGATCGTTTCGGCAAGGGCGGTCGTGGCCATCAGAGCCAGGGCAAGCACGGGGCGCAACATCACTGGGATCCTTTCAGCAGGTATTGGGCGATCCACTCGGCCTCGGCCTCGGTCAGCAGCGGGCGCCACGGCGGCATGGGCGTGCCGGGGATGCCATCCAGGATCACCGATTTCAGAACATCCGCATCGTAGTGCTGCAGCGTTTCGGCGCGCAGGTCGGGGCCCAGCCCGCCCTTGAGCGTCAAGCCGTGGCACGAGCCGCAATCCTGGTGCACCAGCCGGCTGAGCGCGGCCGGATCCGGCGCGGAGCTGTCGCTCCAGACCGGTCCGGCCAACGCAAGCAGGGCCGCAGAGACGCCAGTCGCGACCCTATTCACCGGCCATCGCCGCCGGTGAAGACGGTGCCTCCTCCTGAAGGGCGGATGTGACCCGGCCATCGGCATCAGCCAGCGACACGACGCGGCCGATCACGAACAGGACGGGGGCCTTGAGTTCGGCGCCGCGCACATCCAGCGCGATGCGGTCAAGCTGCGAAACCAGCCGGCGTTCACGCGGCGTCGAAGCCGAGGCCACGGCCAGAACGGGCGTCGCCATCGGCAGACCTTCGGCCATCAGGCGCATGGCGATCTCGCCGATATTCGACGCGCCCATGTAGACCACAAGCGTCGTGTCCTCGGAGGCGAGGCTTTTCCAGTCGAGATCGAGCGCGCCGTCGCGGGCGCGGTGGCCGGTCACGTAGCGCACGCCGGTCGCCAGACCGCGGTGGGTCAGCGGGATACCGGTCGAGGCGGCCATGCCCTGGGCGGCCGTGATGCCGGGGGCGTATTCCACGGTGATGCCGGCGGCCAGCAATTCCTCGGCCTCTTCCGAGCCGCGCCCGAAGATCAGCGGATCGCCGCCCTTGATCCGCGCGACGATGTTTCCGGCCGATGCCTCTTCGACGAGGATTTCGTTGATCCGGTCCTGCGGCACGGTATGTGCCCCCGGCGACTTGCCGACGTTGATCTTGCGCACATGGGTCGGAACCAGTGCCATGATCTCGGGCGAAACGAGCCGGTCGTACACCACGACCCCCGCTTCCTGGATCATCCGGATTGCGCGAAGCGTCAACAGGTCGGCGGCGCCCGGTCCGGCTCCGATCAGATACACTTTCCCAGGGTTCTGCATGGCGGCGTCCTATTCTACGTGGTGGCCCGGAGCCGGGAGGGAAGTTTGGCCCCGGGCTGACCGCGCCCAGGCAAGCGCCTGGGAGCGGTGTCGGTCTTTCCGGCAAATCGGCCGAGGCCAGGTTGCCGGTGCGATTGTGGCGACCCTGTCCGATCACACCCCGCGGAGCATTGACATTAGTCAAGGTTGACCCGCCCGCCCGATATCAATGTGCAGGGCAAGATCATCTTTGGAGTGCCTCGCCATGATCGCCGGACTAGCCCGCCTTTTTTCAGAGGGATTTCGCGTGTTCTTCCTGGCTGCGGGCGTGTTCGCGCTGCTGGCGGTGCTTTACTGGGAATTCTACCTGGGCGTGTCCCTGACCGGGGGCGAACTGATCGCTCCGGGCTTTGCGCCGTCACCCTATCTGTGGCACGCGCACGAGATGGTGTTCGGCTATGCAAGCGCCGCGCTGGGGGGCTTTCTGCTGACCGCCGTGCCGAACTGGACAGGTGCCAAGGCGGCCCGTTGGCGGTTCATCGCGCCCGCGGCGGGGCTGTGGTTCGCCGGACGGCTGGCGGTTTGGTTTTCCGGCGCGCTGCCGGCGGAACTGGTGGCCGCGATCGACCTGGCCTTTCTCCCGCTGATGATCGCCAAGATCGCGGTCCAGCTGACCAAGCGCCCAAAGCCGCAGAACGTCGCCTTCGTCGTGTTCCTGTCGCTGCTCTGGATCGCCAACTTGCTGGTGCACCTGGAATGGATGGGCGTGACCGCCGATACGGCGGCCAACGGGCTGCGCGGTGGTCTTCTGTCTTTGTGCCTGATGATCGGCGTGCTGGGAGGGCGGGTCACGCCGGCCTTCACCCGGAACGCGATGAATCGCGCCGGCCTGCCCGAAGCGCGCTTGCCGGTTTCGCGCCGGCTGCTCGACATGCCTGGCCTTGCCGCGCTGTTGCTGCTGACGATAGCGGTGCTGGCCGGACTTCCCGACGCGGTGGCCGGTATCCTGGCGCTGGTCGCGGGTGCGTTCGCGCTGGCACGCATGGCCGGATGGTCGACCTGCTGGACCCTGGACCAGCCGATTCTGTGGTCTCTGCACCTGGCGATGGCGTGCCTGGGCATCGGCCTGATGCTCTGGGGCGCCTCGTGGCTGGGTATCGGCAGCGAAATCGCCGCCCTGCATCTGGTCGGCATCGGCGCGGTGGGCGGCATGACGCTTGCCGTGATGAGCCGCGCGGTTCTGGGGCATACCGGGCGGGCGCTGGTCGCATCGCGCGGCGTGGTGCTGGCTTATGCCGCCGTCGCGGCCGCCGCGCTGCTGCGCTGGCTGGCCTCCGGGCCGCTGGTGATCTGGCACATGGAATTGACGCTGATCTCGGGTGCGGTCTGGTGCCTGGCCTTCGCCGCCTACCTGGTGGCGATGCTGCCGGCCCTGACCGGTCCGCGCCAGCAGGCCGGCTGAGAAAAAAGATCGGTCTCTTGACTTTTGCAAAGGATTGCCAGCGCCCAAGCCCGCATTTTCGATCCACCTGCAACGCAGCGCAAAGGAGAGCGCAATGCGCGAAGTCATGACGAAGAGCATGGCCCGCAACATTTTCTACGGCGGATCCCTGTTCTTCATAATCATCTTTCTGGGCCTATCGGCCCATTCGCATCGTTACATCGTAACGACATCAACCGACACCGCGGCGCTCACCGAAAGCGTGGCGGCGGGCAAGCATGTCTGGGAAAAGCACGCCTGCATCAACTGCCACTCGCTGATGGGCGAGGGCGCATACTACGCTCCTGAACTGGCCAACGTCATGGCCCGTTGGGGTGTCACCGGCGATCCCGAAGGCGCGTTCGAAGCGCTGAAGACCTGGATGGACTCGATGCCCACCGGCATCGAAGGCCGTCGCCAGATGCCGAATTTCGGCCTCAGCGACGAGGAATACCGCCAGCTCGCCGATTTCCTGCTCTGGGTCGACACGATCGACGACCAGGGCTGGCCGCCGAACGAAGCCGGCTGAGAAAGGACCAATGACATGAAATACGAGTCGCAAAAAATCGCGCTGGCCTATTTCTCGGTCGCGCTGGCCTTGTTCGCGATCCAGATTCTGGGCGGGCTTCTGATCGGGTATGTCTACGTCAACCCGAACTTCCTGTCCGAACTGGTGCCCTTCAACATCCTTCGGATGCTGCACACCAACTCGCTGATCGTCTGGCTGCTGCTGGGCTTCTTCGGCGCGGCCTATTTCCTGGTTCCGGAAGAGGCCGAGCGCGAGATCCACTCGACCAAGATCGCCTACCTGCAACTGCTGATCCTCGTGGTCGGCACGCTGGGCGTGGTTGTGACCTATCTCTTCAACCTGTTCGAAGGCAACTGGCTGCTGGGCAAGGAAGGCCGCGAGTTCATCGAGCAGCCGAAATGGGTCAAGGCCGGCATCGTCGTGGCCGCGCTTCTGTTCCTCTACAACGTCTCGATGACGGTGCTTAAGGGCAAGAAGACCGCGATCACCAACATCCTGCTGCTGGGTCTCTGGGGTTTGTCGCTGCTGTTCCTGTTCAGCTTCTACAACCCGTCCAACCTGGCGCTGGACAAGCAATACTGGTGGTACATCGTCCACCTGTGGGTGGAAGGCACCTGGGAACTGGTGATGGCCTCGATCCTGGCCTACCTGATGCTCAAGCTGACCGGCGTCGACCGCGAGGTCGTCGAGAAATGGCTTTACGTGATCGTCGCCGCGGCGCTGTTCTCGGGCATTCTCGGCACCGGACACCACTACTACTGGATCGGCACGCCCGGTTACTGGCAGTGGATCGGGTCGATCTTCTCGAGCCTCGAAGTGGTGCCGTTCTTCGCCATGATGGCCTTTGCCTTCGTCATGGTCTGGAAGGGCCGCCGGGACCATCCCAACAAGGCCGCGCTGCTGTGGTCGCTGGGTTGCGCCACGCTGGCCTTCTTTGGTGCCGGTGTCTGGGGCTTCCTGCACACGCTGCACGGGGTGAACTACTATACCCACGGCACGCAGATCACCGCGGCCCACGGCCACCTGGCCTTCTACGGTGCCTATGTCTGCCTGAACATCGCCATCTTCACCTATGCGATGCCGATCCTGCGCAACCGGGATCCGTACAACCAGGTGCTGAACATGGCCTCGTTCTGGCTGATCACCAGCGGCATGGTGTTCATGACCTTCACCCTGACCTTCGCCGGCACCGTGCAGACGCACATGCAGCGTGTGGTGGGTGACTACTTCATGGACGTCCAGGACGCGCTGGCGCTGTTCTACTGGATGCGCCTCGGCTCGGGCATCGTTGTCCTGCTGGGTGTGCTGGTGCTCATCTACTCTCTTGCCATCCCGCGTCGCGAGATCATCTCGACCGACGCGACCGTGGCCGCGGAGTGAGCCCCGTGGACGGCACGTTCGCCAAGCAGAAGGGGGCCGACGCCCCCTTCTACCTCGCCCAGGGCGATGAGGTCGCCCTGTTCGAGGCCGCCGCCGCACAGGACCTGCCGGTTCTGCTCAAGGGCCCGACGGGCTGCGGCAAGACCCGCTTCGTGGCCCATATGGCCGCACGCCTGAACCGCCCTCTCTACACCGTCGCCTGCCATGACGATCTGTCGGCGGCAGACCTGATCGGGCGTTACCTGCTGAAAGGGGGCGAGACCGTCTGGGTCGATGGCCCGCTGACGCGCGCCGTCCGCGAAGGCGCGATCTGTTATCTCGACGAGGTGGTCGAAGCGCGCAAGGACGTCACCGTGGTGCTGCACCCGCTGACCGATGACCGCCGCATCCTGCCCATCGACCGCACCGGAGAGGAACTGCACGCCGCGCCCGGCTTCATGCTGGTGGCGTCCTACAACCCCGGTTACCAGAACATCCTCAAGACCCTGAAACCCTCGACCCGGCAGCGGTTCGTCGCGATGGAGTTCGACTTTCCCAAGCCCGAGGCGGAAACCCGCATCGTGGCCGAGGAAAGCGGGCTGTCGGAAGCCAAGGTCGCGCCGCTGGTGCGCCTGGCCGGCAAGCTGCGCGCGCTCAAGGGACAGGACCTGGAGGAAGGTGTGTCCACCCGCCTCGTTGTCTACGCCGCCACGCTGATCGCCGGCGGCATGGATATCGAACGCGCGATATCGGCGGCGATGATCGAGCCGCTGACCGACGAGGCGGACATCAAACGCGGGCTCCACGATCTTGTCACGGCAATCTACGGGTGAGGCAACCTGCCATGACACGGATCGAAATCGAGCCATGGGAACCCGAAGAAACCGTCGGGAAACTGTGGCACGCTTTTGCCAGCCGCCTTGATGCTCCTGAGGAGCATCGCGGAGCCGCGGTCGATCTCTCCGAGATCGGCGGGCGGCTGGCCGTCTTTTTCCGCGCCCTGGGCGGCGCGCCCAGCGTCGAGCTGCGGCCCGTGCCCCCCGAGCGCAGCCATCACCGGCTGTCTTTCCTGCGCATGCTGGGGGCCGAGGCCGATTACATCCCGCAGGCCAGCTTTGACGGCGAGGCGTTGCGGCTGCCGGAATCGCTGGCGGTCTTTCCCGCGCGCGAGCAGAACGCCGCGCTTTACCTGTGGCTTGCGGCCACCGCCGCCTTTGCCACGCCGCCCGAGGCCGAAGCGCCCGAGGATCCCTTGCAGGCCGACCTGGCCGCCATCCTGCGCGCCCAGGCGTTGACCGCCCGCGCCCTGGAAGAAGCGCCGGGCCTTCGCGCCCTGCACGATGCGCTGTGCCACGCGCACCTGGCCGCCCGACCCGCAGCGGTCAAGGGCGGCGAGGAAGGCGCGGTCGAAGCGCTGATCCGCCGTGCCCTTGGCGACCAGGTGAAGGTGCCGGCGCTGACCGTGCAGATGCTCGAGACGCCGCAGGCGCAGCGCGCGCCCTACGGCTACAAGCCCTTCCGCCCGGTGCCGCTCTGGCCCGACCTGCGCAAGCTGGATTTCAGCGCCACGACCGAAACCGAAACCGCCGAGACCGAAGGCAAGAGCGTCGAGGCCGGCGGCAAGACCCGTCGCGCCAAGCGCAAGCAGGCCGACCTGGCCGAGCGCAAGGACAGCCTGATCCTGCACAAATTCGAGGCGATCCTGAGCTGGACCGAGTTCCTGAACCTCAACCGCCGGGTCGAGGATGACGATCCCGACAGCGCCAAGAAGGCCGCCGACGACCTGGACGAAATCGGCCTGGGGCAGATCTCCAAGGCGCCCGCGACCAAGCTGAAGCTGCATCTGGATCTGTCGCCCGAAGACGTCGACCGGGAAAGGCTGTCCGCCGAGATCACCTATCCCGAATGGGAAGCGCGCAGCGGTACGTATCTGCCGGACCATGTGAAGGTCTACGCGTCGCAGGCCGAACCCTGCGCCGATGTCCCGTCGTTCCGGGCCGACCCCAAGTCCAGCCAGCGCATCCAGCGCGTCAAGCGCCAGTTCGAGGCGCTGCGCCCCGGCCGCGTCTTCGTGCCGGGCATGCTGGACGGCGACGAACTGGATCTCGAAGCCGCGGTGCGGACCCGTTCCGACCTGGCCGCGGGCGGCGAGGGCAGCGACCGGATCTGGCGGCAATCCCGCCCCGAGGCCCGCAGCCTGGCCGTGTCGATCCTGCTGGACATCTCGCGGTCGACCGAAAGCGCGGTGGCCGACCGAGCCGTCATCGACATCGAACGCGAGGCCTTGGCCGCGCTGGCCTGGGGGCTGGATGCCTGCGGCGACGATTTCGCCATCCACGCCTTTTCCTCGCTCAAGCGCCACCGCGTCTATCTGCAACAATGCAAGGGCTTTGGCGAGAAGATGGACGCGCAGGTCGAGGCGCGGATCGGCGGGCTGAAGCCGGGCTTCTACACCCGGCTGGGCGCTGCGATCCGGCACGCATCGGCCGGGTTGGCCGAACAGCAGCGCAAGCGTCGTCTGCTGCTGGTCATCACCGATGGCAAGCCCAACGATCTGGACCACTACGAAGGCCGCCACGGCATCGAGGACACCGCGATGGCGGTGCGCGAGGCGCGGCGCAAGGGGCAGGCGGTGTTCGGCGTCACGATAGACCGCGAGGCGAAATCGTGGTTCCCGCGGCTGTTCGGGCAGGGCGGTTTCCAGATGGTGCCGCATCCCGATCACCTGACCGCCGCCCTGCCTGCCATCTACCGGCAATTGGTGGGAGCATGACCGACAGCGCCGAACCGGCCGGAATGCTGGACGAACTGCCCGGCGAACTGATGATGTGGGTGCTGATCGTCAGCGAGTTGCTGGTTTTCGGCGCTGGCATGGCCGCCTATCTGGGCATGCGCCTGACCGATCCGGCCGGGTTCGTCGAAGCGCAATCGCATCTGAACCGCACCGCCGCGGCGGTCAACACGCTGGTTCTGGTCTCGTCGGGGGCGTTGGCCGCGCTGGCGGTGCATTTCGCCGAGATCGGCCGCACCGCCCGGGCCCGCCGGGCGCTGGCCGGCGCCGCGGTTCTGGGGGTGGTGTTCCTGGTCGTGAAATGGATGGAATACGCTGCCAAGGCCGCGCATGGCATCGCCTGGGATACACATCCGTTCTTTACCTTCTACTACGGGCTGACCGGATTCCACGCCGCCCATGTCCTCGCGGGCATCGTGATCCTGGGACTGGTGTCGATCAACGCCAGACCCCGAACGATCGAAACCGGCGCCGCGTTCTGGCACATGGTCGACCTGGTCTGGGTGCTGCTGTTCCCGGTGATCTACCTGCTATGAGTCCCGCGCGCACATACCGGGCCTGGGGCTGGCTTGTGGCACTGAGCCTCGGCTCCACCGCGCTCAGCCTGTTGCCGCAGGGCGGATGGGCTTTCGGCATCGCGGTGCTGGTGCTGGCCTTCGTCAAGGCGCGGGTGATCCTGCTGGACTATCTCAACCTGCGCGGCGCGCCCAGCTGGCGGGGCGGCTTCGTCTTTGCGACGGCGGTGACGTTGCTTGTCTTTCTCGGGCTTTACGCCGCGCCGCTCATGTCCTGAAGGCGGCGCCGAAGGGTTCGGGCAGGTCGAATTCGTCCAGCACCCGGGCGCGGCCCGCCTGCGACATCTTGCGCGCCGTCTTGATGACGATCTTTTCCAGCTTGTCCGGGTCTTGCGTGGGCGCGAACGGGGCGAAGTAGAACTTGAGGAACACGAAGCAGATCACGTCCTCGAGCGCCTGGACATCGTCGTCGCGCTTGATGCCTTCCTTGCGCAGCATCTTCTGCGCCTGCGCGATGTCGTCCTGGCCATAGCCGGCATCGGCCATGATCGCGCCGACCCGTTCCGCGTGATGCCGCGCCAGATCGCGGCGCCAGGTCAGATAGCCTTCGCGCCCCTCGGGATAGGATTTGCGCGCCAGCACCCAGCGTTCGATATGCTGTCCGCGCGCGGCGATCTGCAAGGGCTCGGAGGCATCGGGAAACAGCCGCGCCAGTTCGTCCGACATCCGCTGGCCGTAAAGCAGTGCCGCCGGCGCGCCTTCGGAGGTGTCGGGATCGGCCGCATTGGCCGCGTCGATCGCGTCGAGCGCGCGCTGCAGCCGGCTCACAGTGCCTTGCTCCAGGCATTGGCCGGATCTTCCTCGGCATAGGCGCGCAGGGCCTCGACCTTTTCGATGACGGCATGGGCCTTTTGCACCCGCACACCGACGCTGCGCAGCTTGGCGAAGGCGCGGCTCAGGCTTTCGGGCTTCATGCCCAGGCGTCCGGCGATCAGCACCTTGTCATAGGGCAGGGTGACCATGCAGCCGCCTTCGTCGACGTTGCACAGGTCAAGCAGGAATTCTGCCACCCGCTGCGCCCCGGTGCGCGCCTTGAGATCTTCGATTTCCGTCACCAGCCGGTGCAGGTGCGCATAGGCCCCGCCAAGGACCGACAGCGCCATTTCCGGATGCTCCTGGATCGCGGCGCGGAAATGGCTGGTCTCGATGCTCATGATCTCGGCGTCGGTGACCGCCTCGGACGACACCGGGAACGGCAGGCGCTGCAGCGCGACCGCTTCGCCAAAGCTCTGGCCCTGGGTCATGACCGCCACCACCGCTTCGTTTCCGTTCGGCGCGATGCGGTACAGTTTCACCCAGCCTTCGAGCACGATGTAGATCGCGCTGGCCCTTTCGCCGTGAAGAAAGATCGTCTCGCCCCGGCCGACCTTGCGGCTGCCGGACTTGGCGATCAGGGCATCGGTCATTTCTGGCGGCAAGGCGCTGAGCAGCAGCGACTTGCGCGCGATCGCCTCGCGCTTCGGGTTCGACACTGTTTGATCCCCCAGAACAGGCATCGACGGCACGGCCGCCGACTCGGTGATTTCTTTTTGTCACAATACCATTACGCCGTGCCGCCGCCATGGCCATCGGTCAAATTCCCGCAGGCCCTGCGTCTCTTGACGATAGTCAAGGCGCAAAAGCCGTCGGGCATGCAGGTTTCCCGCAAGCATCGAACGGAGAGCGCCATGCATTTCGAGACCTTTTTCCGCGATCGCCTCGACAGTCTGAAGGACGAGGGCAATTACCGGGTCTTTCACGATCTCGAGCGCAAACGCGGCGCTTTCCCGCGCGCCATGCGCCATTGCGGCACCGGCCAGCGCGATGTGACCGTGTGGTGTTCGAACGACTACCTGGGCATGGGCCAGCATCCCAAGGTGATCGGCGCCATGCATGACGCGCTGGACCGGCTGGGCGCCGGAGCCGGCGGCACGCGCAACATCTCGGGCACGACCCATGCCCATGTCGAACTGGAACACGAACTGGCCGATCTGCATGGCAAGGAGGCCGCGCTGGTCTTCACCTCGGGCTATGTGTCGAACTGGGCCGCTCTTGGCACGCTGGCTTCGCAGATTCCGGGCTGCATCGTCTTTTCCGACGCGCTGAACCACGCCAGCATGATCGAGGGCATCCGCCATTCGCGCGCGCAGAAGGTGATCTGGAAACACAACGATCTGCAAGACCTGGAAGCCAAGCTGGCCGCCGCACCCGCCGATGCGCCCAAGCTGATCGCCTTTGAATCGGTCTATTCGATGGATGGCGACATCGCCCCCATCAAGGAGATTTGCGACATCGCCGACCGCTACGGCGCGATGACCTATCTCGACGAGGTGCATGCCGTGGGCCTTTACGGGCCGCGCGGCGCCGGGATCGCCGAACGCGAAGGGCTGATGGATCGGCTGACGGTGATCGAGGGCACGCTGGGCAAGGCCTATGGCGTGGTCGGCGGTTACATCGCCGCCTCGGCCGCGCTGTGCGACTTCGTGCGCAGCTTTTCCAGCGGTTTCATCTTCACCACCGCGCTGCCGCCATCGGTCATGGCCGGCGCCGCGGCGTCGATCCGGCACCTGAAATCGTCGCAGACAGAGCGCGACCTGCATCAGTTGCGTGTGCAGCAGCTGCGCGACAAGCTGGACGCGGCGGGCATCCCGCACATGCCGAACCCCAGCCATATCGTTCCGGTGATGGTGGGCGACCCGGTCAAGTGCAAGTACATCTCGGACCTGCTGCTGGACGATTTCGGCATCTACATCCAGCCGATCAACTACCCCACCGTCCCGAAAGGCACCGAACGGCTGCGCATCACCCCGTCGCCGGTGCACAGCGAGGCCGATCTCGACCACCTGGTCGCATCGCTGGGCAAGCTGTGGGCGCAGTGCCAACTTGCGCGGTTGCCGATGGCGGCGCAGTAGGATCAGGGCAGCGGACTGACCCCGAAAAGAACCGGGTGCAGTCCGAGCAGAAGCAGATAGAGCAGACCCCCCAGCCCGGTGCGCAGCAGCGTGCCGGGCAAATTGTGCGGGCGCGGCGGCAACGGGCCCGCAGCCAGCGCGGTGCGCATCCGCTGCCATTCCGCGCCCATGACCCGCTGCTTGCGACGATCGATGATCCGCATGCCCAGCACCGCGAACCCCGCGAAGCAGCCGAACAGAATGACATGCGCCAGATCGCCGTTGGGCACCAGATGCGCCAGCGACCACAGCGCCAGCGCCAGCAGCAGCGGATGGCGGCTCAGCCGCACGAGCCCGGCGCGTTGCGGATCGAACGCGGCATTGTTCGAGCCGCCGAAGGAAAACGGGTTGGGCCGTCCGATTGCCAGGGCGACGATCACGCAAACCAGTGCCATGACGACCAGCGGCACATGCGCCTGCCACGGCGCCCAGTTCCAAAGCGGCACGAAGGGCGCGCGTCCGGCCGCGCCGATCAGCCAGGCCAGCACCGCAAGCGACAGCGCCGAATAGGCGATGGTGAAGCCGCGCCGCCCCAGCACGGTCTCGAGCCGCGGCCGCAAGGGCGGGCGGACAGGCAACGCATGGCTGAGGAAAAAGACCAAGAATGCGGCCGTGAATTCGCCCCAGGCGGTCATCGTCGTCACCGCCGGTCGATCAAGGGATGCGGTTTCGCGAATTTCGCCAATTCATCGCGGTTCGATACCGAAACGCGCCCGCCGTCGACCTTGACGCCATAGGCCTGGAGGCCCTTGAGGGCGCGGCTCAGGTTTTCCGGCGTCATTCCGAGTTGCGAGGCCAGCTTGCGCTTTTCCGTCGGCAGTTCGATCCATGTGCGTCCATCGGCCATGTCCTGCAGGCTGAGGATGAAATTCGCCAAGCGTTCCAGAGATGTCCGCATCTTGAGGTTCTTCGTCGCCCGCACCGACAACTGCACCCGGTCGGCCAGTTCCGCGGCGACTGCACGGACAAAGCCGGCATCTTCGGCGAGGATCGCGTGCACCGCTTCGACAGGGACGAGGATCATGCGGGTCGGTTCCAGCGTGCGGGCCGACATCAGGCAATCCGCGCCGGACACGGTTTCGGCAAGAAAGAAACAGGCGGGCGAACGCAGCACCTCCATCGTGGTTTCGCGGTCCTGCCATTGCGCGAACAGTTCGACCGCGCCCGAGACCAGGATGAACAGGTGGTCCGGCGGCGCGCCCTCGGTCAGAAGAACGATCTGCGCCGTGCAGCTTTGCAATGTCGCATCCGCGAACAGGCGTTCGAAATTGCCATCCTGCAGCCCCGAAAGGGGCGGAAGGGTGCGCAAGCCGTCGAACTCGCTTTCGGGCAAGCCCAGATACATGGTCGGTTCCCCTTCGGCGCCGCTGCGCGCTTCGGTCCATCGTCCGCGACGGACCGTTGGATTGGGTCACGTCGATCGACAGGTAAGCCGGGCCTTCCCCAGGACAATCGCGGAATGCGTCCGCGCGGCACGATTCTCGGCAAAATCCCCCGTTTCTTGACCCAAATCAAGCGCTTCCCGGTCCAAAAGGGGCAGTAAGTCGGGGCGGGGCGCCATGCGGCGATCGACCCGCGAAACCAGGAGTCCGCGATGGTCTTGTTGGATCGGATCGAAACGGCGGCCTGCGGCTGCGAGGCGGATCACGCGCAGCCGTTGTTGTCGGTATCCGAAGCGACCGACCGGCTGCGCGCGGCGGTCGCGCCGCTGATCCAGATCGAAACGATCCCGCTCGGGGCCGCCTTGGGGCGCGTATTGGCCCGTGACGTCGCTGCCGCGACCGATCTGCCACGCTTCGACAATTCGGGCATGGATGGCTATGCGCTGCGGGCGGGCGATCTGCCCAACGGTGCCGGATTGCCCGTGTTGGGCGAAGCCTGCGCCGGAGCGCCCGTCGGTCGCCTGACCCCTGGTTCCGCGATGCGCATCAATACCGGCGCGCCGGTTCCGGCGGGCGCCGACACGGTGGTGATGCAGGAACAGGTGCGTCGCATCGGAGACCGGATCGACATCGACGGCCAGGTCCGGCCGGGCCAGAACATCCGCCGTCGCGGCGAAGATCGGAAATGCGGAACGATCCTGCTTTCGGCGGGCACCCGGCTGGACGCACGCGCCATCGGCGTCTGCGCCGCGGCCGGTGCCGGTCGGGTCGCGGTGCGCCGCGCGCCGGATGTCGCCTTGCTGCTGACCGGCGACGAGGTGCGCCCGGCGGGCGAGACCCTGGGCAGCGGCGCGATCTGGGATGTCAACGCGCCCATGCTCGCCGCCGCCATCACCGAAGCCGGAGGACGGGTCGCGGTCGTCCGGCATGTCGACGATTGCCGACAGGCGCTGATCCAGGCGATTTCCGAAGCAGCGGCCAAGACCGATCTGGTGGTGACGTCCGGTGGCGTATCGGTCGGCGAGCGCGACCATGTCAGGCCGGCGCTGGCCGCCCTGGCCGCGAGAACCGTGTTTTCCGGCGTCGCGATCAAGCCGGGCAAGCCGATCACTCTGGCGATGCTTGACGGCACGCCGGTTCTCGGTTTGCCGGGCAACCCGATGTCGGCCTATGTCACCTGGCACCTGTTCGGCCGGTCGGTTCTGGCCCGTCTGGCAGGCGAACGCGGCGCGTCGACCGCGCGACGCCATGTCCGCGCCGCCCAGGGCATCACCCACAAACCCGGGCGTTGCGAATACCGCCCCGCCCGGATCGAGGGTTATGACAGCGATGGGATGGAAATCGTTCACTGTCAGCCCCGAACCGAAAGTGCCCGAATGTCGCAATTGCTTTCTGCCGATGGTCTTGTTCTGATCCCGGCGGATGCGGATATCCTGCATCGTGGCGATCTGCTGGAATTCCTGCCGATCGGCGCCGCGGGACCAAGGAGGATGTGATGGGATTTGCCTATGTCAGCAGCGAGGACCGCGGAGCGGTCGACAAGTTGCTTGCCGCCTTTGCCGAACGCTGCCTTGCCGATGGCGTCGCGGTGACCGGGATCGTGCAGACCAACACGCCGCGTCCGAAATCGCATCGCTGCGACATGGATGTCCGCGTGCTGCCGGATGGCCCGGTGATCCGCATCAGCCAGGATCTCGGCCCCGAGGCGACGGGCTGTGCGCTGAACCCCGCGGCGCTGGAAAGTGCCGTGCTCGAGGTCGAACGCCGCCTGAGCGGCGACAGCGCCGTGCTGATCGTCAACAAGTTCGGCAAGCACGAGGCCGAGGGCAAGGGCTTTCGCGACCTGATCGCCGAGGCCCACGCGCTGGATGTGCCCGTGGTGGTGGGGTTGAACGGTCTGAACGCCGCGGCGTTCCAGGCCTTTGCCGGGGGGCTGGCCGAACAGGTGCCCGCCGATCTGGACGCGCTTGCCGACTGGCTGGCACGCAGCCGCGCCACCGCGCAGGACGTCGCCTGAGCTCAGCCCGCCCGCGACCAGTGGGCGCCGCTGGGTCCGGTCAGGAACCCGTCCGCCAGCTGCCCGCCGGGCACTTTGGCGGCCAGGCTTTCGGCCAGCGCGTCGGCCGTCATCGAGCCCGACAGGCGCGCCGCGTAATCGCCGCAGATCGCGACGAATTCCGTCGATTGCGGCGACAGGCGCAGCGCCGCGACGCCGGCCTCCTGCAACGCCTCGACCTGGTAGGCCGCGCTGGCGCTGGCTTGCGACAATGTCTGCACGCCGTTCACCGTCAGAAAGCGCTGGCCGTCCAGCGTATCGACATCGCGCCCGTCCGGATCATCGCCACAGACGAATTGGCAATTGTCCTTGGGCCGGTCGTGTAGCCGCGCGTGATAGCAGCGCCCCGCTATGGCCAGCGGCAGGCGGCCGAACCCCCAGACCTCGATGGCGACCCCCAACTCGCGCCCGGCTTCCGCCAGCCGCGCGACCGATGACAGCGGCAGTTCCGGCGGCAGGCAAATGCGTGTAGCGCCTTGCAGGGCCAGCCAGCGCAAGGTGCCTTCGTTGTAGACATTCACCAGCGGCCCGACCCAGAATTCCCGGCCCTCGGGCAGGTGGCGCAGCGCGGACAGGTCGTTGATCTCGACCACCAACCCGGTTTCGAAAAGCTGCGCCGTCATCTTGCGTTCGCGCTTCAGCGTGATCAGCGCCAGCGAGGTCAGGGCCACGGTCTTGCCCGCCGCGGTCAGCGCCTCGATCGCGTCGGGCAGGGCGTCCTGCCAGAGCGGCAGGCGTTTGGAACAGACCTGTTCGCCCACGACCACGCGCGCCACCGGCGCGGCGGCCAGATCGCCGTAGAAGGCGCAGACGCGATCGGTATCCCAGAAATACGGGTTGGCCCCGACGGTCAGATCCATGCCGGTCATCTCCAGATCTTGGCATATGCGCCGGTCGTGGCGGCCTGCCCTTCGGCCAGCGCGGCCAGCGCCGCCTTGGGCGGGGCATCGCCACGCGCTTCGGCCTCGACCGCTGTTCGGAAGGCGCGCACGACCTTTTCCACATAGGCCCGGCTGCGCTGGCGGCCCTCGATCTTGAGAGCGGTGACGCCCGCCTTGGCCAGCGCCGGGATCAGGTCGGTCGCATCCAGGCTAACCGGGTCTTCGAATACATGACCGGTCTGCGGCCCCGACGTGAAACAGCCCTTGCACAAGGTCGGGTAGGGCGCAGACCGGTCTCTGGGGGTGCGATGAATGGTGAAACCGCCCAGCCGGGCGACCAGTTCCGGGCCTTCCTCGGCATAGGCCACGTGACTGGCGGGCGAACAGACGCCATTCATGTTGGGCGACAGGCCGGTGGCGTAGGACGACAGCGAACAACGCCCTTCGGCCATGACGCACAGCCCGCCGAACACGAAAACCTCGGTCTCGATGTCGATCTCGGAATTGATCGCGCGGATCTCGTCGACCGTCAGGACCCGCGGCAGAACCACGCGGCGGATGCCGAACGTGTCGGCATAAAAGTTGACCGCATCGGGGTTGGCGGCGGCGGCCTGCACGGACAGGTGGCGGCGCAGGTCGGGATGGCGGTCGGCGGCGTAGGCGATCAGGCCAAGATCGGCCAGGATCACCGCATCCGCACCCAGCGTATCGGCATCGGCGACCGCCTGGTGCCACAGCGTTTCGGCACCGGCGCGGGGAAAGGTGTTGATCGCCACCAGCACCTTGGCACCGCGAGTATGGGCAAAGTCGATCGCCTCGTCCAGTTCGGCGCGGCTGAAATTCAGCCCCGGAAAGTTGCGGGCGTTGGTTTCGTCGGCAAAGCCGCAATAGACCGCCTGCGCACCGGCCGTCACGGCGGTGCGCAGCGCGGCGGGCGTGCCGGCGGGGCAGACCAGTTCCATCATGACAGGGGTCCTTGGCTGGGGACGTGGCGTCGCAGGGGCAGGCCGGTGCCGCGTTCGACCGCGCCGAAGGCCGCACGCAAGAGCTGTCCCGGACGTCCGGTCAGACCGATTTCCTCGGACAGGTCCAGTTCGGCATCGTCCAGCGCGTTGCGCAAGGCCAGCACCGCGGCCGTGTCGCCCTCGACCGCGAGGTCGCGCGAGAAGAACAGCGCATCGCCGTCCAGCGTGCCGTGCATCATGCCGAGAAACGCCGCCGTCGGACCGGTTATGCAGGCGTCATGCGCAGGCGTGGCGGCGGGACGCAACGCGGTGATGCGCGGCGCTTGAGGCAGGGGCTCCAGCAACAGTCGGAAGAGTTGATCGGTCAGCACCAGCAGGAAGCGTGCCTTCGCATGCGGCCCAAGCCGCGCGAACAGCCCGGGATGGCGTCGCGCCACCCGGCGGCTGAGCCCGGTCAGAAGCCGCGACAGCGGCAACAGGGGCAGGGGTCGTATCAGGCGTTGAACCGCGCGGGGAAACTCTGGCAGGGACGTCGGCATGGCGCTCTCGCTGAATTGCCGAAGGCATACGCCGCTGCCGCGCTGCCGCATTTGACTATAGTCAAACGGATTGCGCTTTTGCGCTGATAGAGCGGGTCGTGTCTTTCGGAGGCCGCCATGCGCCATCTGCCCGCCTTTCCCGATCTGCGCGCCTTCCTGGGCTGGCTGGACAGCCAAGGCGACCTGCTGCGCCTCTCCGACCCCGTGGATCTGAAGCACGAGATGACCGCCGTGCAGATGGCCGCGCTGCGCCGTGGCGGCCCGGCCCTGCGATTCGACGCGGCGCGGCAGGGCGACAGGCGCGCCGGAATGCCGGTCGTCGCCAACCTGTTCGGAACCCGGACGCGGGTCGCCGCGGGCCTTGGGCGAAGCCCGGACGAGATCGACGACCTGGGCGCCTTCCTGGCCGCGCTGCGCACGCCTGCGCCGGTCGGCGGTTTGCGGGATGCACTGGCGCGTTGGCCGATGCTCAAGGCGGCGCTGGCGACCCGGCCGCAGGTGTTGCGCCGCGCCCCCGTGCAGGAGGTCATGGCCGAGACCGACCTGACCGCGCTGCCGGTCCAGACGCCCTGGCCCGGCGATGCCGGTCCGCTGATCACCTGGCCCGTGGTGATGACCCGCGCGCATGGCACCGATCCCGGCGCCGCGCATGTCTACAACCTGGGTGTCTACCGCGCGCAGGTTCTGGGAGCCGACCGGCTGATCCTGCGCTGGCTGGCGCATCGCGGCGGCGCGGCCCATGCCCGAACCTGGGCGCGCGCGGCCGCGGCGATGCCGGTCGCCCTGGCGCTTGGTGCCGATCCGGCGCTGCTGCTGTCGGCCGCTCTGCCATTGCCCGAGACGGTGTCGGAGCTGTCTTTCAGCGGCGTGTTGCGCGGCACCCGGGCCGAACTGGTGCCGGCGCGGACCGTCCCGCTGATGGTGCCGGCAAGGGCCGAGATCGTGGTCGAAGGCTGGGTCCACCCGGGCGAGGTCGCGCCCGAGGGCCCGTTCGGCGACCACACCGGATACTATAACGCGGTCGAGAACTTTCCGGTGATGCGTGTCAGCGCGATCACCCATCGCCGCGACCCGCTGTACCTGTCCACCGCCACCGGGCGTCCACCCGACGAACCGTCGGTGATCGGCGAGGTGTTCAACCGCCTGTCGCTGCCGCTGATCCGGGGCCAGATCCCCGAAATCCGCGATCTCTGGCTGCCGCCCGCCGCCTGTTCCTACCGCGTCGCGATCGTGTCGATCGACAAGCGTTACCCGGGCCAGGCGCGGCGGGTGATGATGGCGCTATGGGGGATGCTGCCGCAATTCAGCTACACCAAGATGATCGTCGTGGTGGATGACGACATCGACGTGCGATCCTGGGACGACGTGATGTGGGCGGTTTCCACCCGGATGGATCCGGGCCGCGACCTGGTGCAGTTGTCGGACACGCCGATGGACTACCTCGACTTCGCCTCGGCCCGCGAAGGGTTGTCGGGCAAACTGGGGCTGGACGCGACCACCAAGATCGGCGCCGAGACCGACCGCGCCTGGGGGCAGGTCATGGCGCCGGACCCGGCGCACGAAGCACGGGCCGCGGCCCTGCTGGACGCGGCGTGGCGGAAGGCGGCGGAATGACACCGCGCGTGATCCTGGGTGTCTCTGGCGCGTCGGGCGCGGCGCTGGCGGTCGAAGCCGCACGGCTGTTGCATGACACGGGCATCGCCGTCGACCTGACCGTGTCGCCCATGGCGGAACGCACGCTGGCCCACGAAGTCGGCGAAAGGGCCTTTGCCGAACTGGCTGCACTGGCCGACAGGGTGCATGACATCCGCGACCTGGGCGCCACCATCGCGTCCGGTTCGCATCCCGTGGCCGGCATGATCGTCGCGCCCTGTTCCATGCGGTCGCTTGCGGCGATCGCGTCCGGGCTGGACGACAACCTGTTGACGCGTGCCGCCGGCGTGCAGCTCAAGGAACGGCGCAAGCTGATCCTGCTGGCGCGCGAGGCGCCGCTGACGCTGGCGCATCTGCGCAACATGACCGCCGTGACCGAGATGGGTGCCGTGGTGCTGCCGCCGGTGCCGGCTTTTTACCTGCGGCCCGAAACCACGCAGGCCATCTGCCGCCAGATCGCCGCCCGCGCGGTCGATCTGCTGCGGATCGCACCGCAGACCGCACAGGCCTGGCAGGCCGAGGGCTGACGGTCAGCCGGTCACGGGCCGTTTCGGGCCCATGTCCAGACGCCAGGCGAAATCCACCCGTTCGTGCCTCGGGAACAGATCCCGCACCAGCGGATCGTGGCCGGGGATCACGCGGTCGGCACCTCGGCCCAGGCGGACCAGCGTGTCGAAACCGGCCAGCATCTCGGCGGTATCGACGACGATGGGGAAGGGTTTGCCGGACAGGAAATTCTCGTAGTAATGCGTGGCGTCCGAAGCCAAGCAAAGCGGACCATGGTCGGTCATGACCTCGACGACCTGCAGCCCGCGTGAATGTCCGCCCACGCAATGCACCCGCACCCCCGGCGCGACTTCGCCCGCCCCGTCATGGAACACCACGCGCCCGGAATAGACATGGCGCACCATCTGGCAGACATGGTCGACCGTGAACGGCATCTGCAGCGTGTCGTGGCACATGCAGGGCCCGGTGGCAAAGGCCATCTCGGCAGCCTGAAGGTGGAAGGTCGCGTTGGGATAGCGGTCCAGCCCGCCGGCATGGTCGTAATGCAGATGGGTGATGATGACGGTGTCGACCGTCTCGGCCTCGACGCCCAGGGCACCGAGCGCCTGCACCGGGTCGCGCAGGATCGGCCGGTCGCGCCGCGCGGCCTCGGCCGTGTCATAGCCGGTATCGACCACGATCCGCCGCCTGCCGTCGTCCAGCAGCCAGACGAAGTAATCCATGCCGTGCGGCGCCGCCGGGTGGTCATCGAAGATGAAGCTGTCGGCCCGCGTGCGGCTGTTGCGTTCGGCGTATTTCACCGCGTGCACCGTCCAGGTGTCCGCCATCTTGCAACTCCTTTTCCGTCTTGCGGCACTTTGGGCACAGGGGCGGGCAAGGGCAAGGCTGGTCAGCGCCCGGTCAGCATCCGGGCGAGATCGGATTCCAGGGCCATGAAGGGGGAGCCCGGCCCGAGCATCCCGTCATCGCTGTTGACCATGATCGCCACCGTCAGGCCATGGTCCGGGTAGTGCCGCAGCGAAGAGACGTAGCCGGGGATCCACCCGGCATGGCCCCAGGACGGGCCAAGCGGACCGCCTTCGATCACGCTGACGCCGAAGCCGTAGGATACGCCCGGACGGTCGGACCCCACCGGAACGGTGTCCAGCAGGATGTCCAGCCCGCCTTTCGGCAAGGCCGCACCGGAATACAACGCCGCGCCCCATCGGACAAGGTCGGACGGCGTGGTGGCAAAGCCGCCGCCCGCGCCTTCGATGGCCGGGTTCCAGACCAGCGCGCCGGTTTCGTCGGCCAGCCGCGGCGACAGGCCGAACGGGTTCTCGGCCGCCGTGTATCCGATGGCGAGACCGGGCAGATCGGGACGGTCCGACAGGAGCGTGTCGTCCAGACCCAACGGATCGAGAAACCGCGCCTGCACGGCAGCGCTCCAGGCGCGGCCGCCGGCCATTTCGATCGCGCGCGCGACGATCAGATAGCCGGAATCGGAATAGGCCCAGCCGGCGCCCGCGTCGAACAAGGGCGGCCGGTTCGAGATCAGCGCGATCAGGTCCTCGGGGGCCGGCACATCGCCGTTGCGACTGGCCAGTACCATCGCGCCGAACTCCGGCGCGTCGACATGGTCGGCCAGTCCGGCGGAATGGGTCAGCAGATGGCGCGGCGTGATCGCGTCGGCGTTCGGCACGCTGGCGAACCAGGCATTCGAGCCAAGCAGCGCCGCCACCGGCGCATCCAGGTCCAGAGCGCCTTCGCTGGCGAGCCAGATGGCTTCGGCGGCGACAAAGGTCTTGCCGATGCTGGCGGCGAGGAACCGGTGTTCGGGTGTCAGCGCCGTGTCGCGGTCCGGGTCGGCCATTCCCAGGGCGATGGCGCTCGCGTCCTGTGCCGTGCGCCACGCGACTGAAACGCCCGGTGCGGCGGTGGTTTCGAGGAACGTCTCCAGCCGGTCCCGAACCGGATCGGCCGCGCCGGGCCGAGCAAGCGCAGAAAGCGCGATCAGAAGAACGGCGGCAAGGCATTTGGTCCGCAGGGGCATGGTGGCGACTCCGTTTCTCGTCGCTCCAATACAGCGACCGGATCGGGCCATGCCTTGACGTGTCGCAAACCCGCGCGCCGTACCGGCGGGATCGGCGACTATATCTCGCTCAGGATCAGATCCGACATCTTTTCGCCGATCATGATCGCCGGCGCGTTGGTGTTGCCCGAAACGATTTCCGGCATGATCGAGCAATCCGCTACCCGAAGCCCCTGGATCCCGTGGACGCGCAAGCGCGCATCGACCACCGCATCCGCGCCGCTGCCCATCTTGCAGGTGCCCGTCGGGTGATAGATCGACACCGAATTGTTGCGCGCCCAGTCCAGCGTGCCTTCGTAATCGTCGATATCCAGATCGTTGGTCGGTCGGAAGGACTCCGAGATCTTGCTGGTCAGCGGCGCGTGTCGGGCGATGCGTCGCGCGATCCTGACGCCGTCGACGATTGTCCGGCAATCGGTTTCGGTCGACAGGTAGCGCGGAACGATCTTGGGGTATTTCGCCGGATCGTTGCCGTCCAGCCGGATCTCGCCCCGGCTTTCGGGGCGCAGTTGACAGACCGACATCGTGAAGGCCGAAAACGGGTGCACGCCTTCGCCGGGGCTGTCGGCCGACCAGGGCTGGACGTGAAACTGGATGTCCGGAGTTTCGATATCGGGCCGCGTTTTCAGGAACCCGGTGGCCAGGCTTGCGGCCATGGTCATCGGCCCGGCCCGGAAAAGCGCGTATTTCAAGGCGATCCGCGCCTGGTTCAGCAGGCTGCGCACCTCGTCGTTCAGCGTCGGTTCGTTGCATTTGAAGACCAGTCGTGCCTGCAGGTGATCCTGCAGGTTCCGGCCGACGCCAGGCAGGTGGTGGCGCGGGGCGATGCCGTTGTCCTTCAAGTGGTCGGCATCGCCGATCCCCGACAGCATCAACACCTGTGGCGAGTTGATGGCACCGCCGCACAGCACGATCTCGCGCCGTGCCCGCACCGTGTGGATCGTGCCGCCGGGATCGCGGTAATGCACCGCGACCGCCCGCTTGCCGTCGAATTCGATCCCGGTCACCAGCGCCCGCGTCACGATTTGAAGGTTGGGGCGCTTGCGAGCCGGATTGAGATAGGCGACTGCCGTGCTGCAACGGCGACCGTTGCGGGTGGTCAGCTGGAAGTAACCCACGCCTTCCTGTTCGGCGCCGTTGTAGTCGGGATTGAACGGATAGCCCGCCGCCTGCGCCGCCGCGACCCAGGCATCGCAGATCGGGCGCTGGATGCGCATGTTCGACACTGCCAGCGGCCCCTGGTCGCCATGATAGGCATCGGCGCCGCGTTCGTTGTTTTCGGCCCGCTTGAACAGCGGCAGCACGTCGTCCCAGCCCCAGCCTTCGTTGCCCATCTGGCGCCAGCGGTCGTAATCCTGAGGCTGCCCGCGCACATAGAGCAACCCGTTCAGCGACGACGATCCGCCCAGGACCTTGCCGCGCGGCCAGTCGATCGACCGCCCGTTCAGGCCGGGATCGGGTTCGGTCTTGTAGCACCAGTCCACGCTGGGATTGTGCATCGTCTTGAAATAGCCGACCGGGATGTGAATCCACGGATTGCTGTCGCGTCCGCCCGCCTCGAGCAGGACGACTTTGGTGTCGGGCTGCGCGCTCAGACGATTGGCGACGACACAGCCCGCCGACCCGGCGCCGATGATGATGAAATCCGCTTCCACAGGTCTTTTTCCTCTAGACTCAAAAAAGCCTATGCAGAAAGCGCAGTCTGTTCTAGGCTTTTTTGAAACAAAACGTCTCAATAAATGCGCAAACGGGAGGAAACAATGGGCGTATATGACCGGATCCGCGGCGTCTCGCGGAGAGATTTTTTCAGGATTGCCGGAACTTACGGGATGAGCTCGACGCTGCTGGCGGCGGGCGCACTGGGCGGCGCGATGACCGCGGCGAACCTGGCCCAGGCGGCAGAATCGACCTATCAGAAGCGGTTTTCGAAAGAGCCCAAACACACGCTGAAGTTCGGCGCCGCGGGCTTCAATCCGCAGAACCTGCTGATCGAACGCGCCGGCGTCCTGGACTTCGCCCGTGATCTGGAAGAGCGGACGGATGGCGAGATCCGCGTCGAATTCATCGGCAACAACCAGATCTGCAATCAGCTGTCCTGCGTGGAAAAGACCCAGCAGGGCATCGTCGACATGTATGCCGCCTCGACCCAGAACTCGGCCGGTGGTGCGCCTTATCTGAACGTGCTCGACTACGCCTACATGTTCCGCAGCCGGGCCGATCAGTATTATTTCCTGTATCATCCCAAGAGCCAGGAAATCCTGCGTGACCCGTTCGAAAAGATGCACGGGCTCAAGTTCCTGTTCAGCCATGCCGAACTGCGCGGCATCCAGCTGGGCCTGTCCTGGCAGGACAAGCCGCTGGTGACCTCGATCGAGCAGCTGGCCGGCACCAAGAACCGCGTCACCGGCACCCAGTTGGGCCGGATCGCGATGCAGGCGCTGAACCTCAACCCGACGCCCATCGCATGGGAGGAAACCCTGGACGGTCTCAAGCAGGGTCTGATCGACGGCGCCGAAACCTGGGCGTCGGCGGTGGCTTATGCCAACATGTCTCCGGTGGTCAGCCAGTGCGTCGACCTGCGCTTCTTCTGCGGCACGGAACACACCGCAATGTCGGCCAGCGTTTTCGACGGCCTGGGCGGCGACCTGCAGGATGCGGTCATGGAATCGGCCTATTTCGCGCAGGCCTACGTGCAGGCCGCCAACGAGGCCGCGCTGGTCAACACCGTCGGCTTCTCGGACCCGCAACTGCCCGACACGATCTTTGCCCAGAACAACGTGCGCCTGGCGCGCCTGTCGGACGCCGAGATCAAGAAGGCCGAGGAAATGTGTTCGCCCGAATTCCAGCCGCAGCTGTGGGAAGAATGGCGCGAGCGGATCAACAACTGGGCCGGCGGGATCGACACCTACCAGGAAATCTACAACACCGTGCGCGAGCACGACATCACCCTGGCCGAGAACGTCGAGCCGCGCCGGTGGTGGAAAGGCTGATTTTTGCCCGCTAAGGTCAAGACCGGTCCCCCCGACGGGGGCCGGTCGTTTTGTATCCGCCAAAGCCGCGGTCAACAGCGGTGGATACACAGGTCGGAGACTGGGAGGAGAGGGACATGTCCGTGATGTCCGAGGTCGGCGCGATCGTTTCGGCGCTTTTGTCCATGGAAAGCTTTACCATCCGCAACGCCCTGCGCAGCGACGCCGCCTGGGTGCTGGGGATCGTCGTGCTGCTGATCGGTGGCTACCTGGTGGCGGCGCTGTACCGCCATGTCCCGCTGTTCGAACGCTATTTCGAGCGCACGGTGATGGTGACGATGTATCTGGCCATGGCCTTCATCATCTTCCGGGGCGTGATCAACCGCTTCATCTTTCAGGACATGAGCTCGTGGTCCACCACCGTGCCGCCTTTGCTGTTCATGATCATGGCGTGGTTCGGCGCGGCTTATAACATCCGGGTCCGAACCCATCTGTCGTTTTCGGAGTTCCGCACGTCGATGCCCAGGCCGGCGCAAATGGCCTGTCTGGCGCTGGATTTCGTGCTGTGGATGGGGTTCGCGTTGATCCTGCTGGTCACCACCAGCCGTCTGACCGCGCTGTCGGCGTCGAATTTCCAGATCGTTCTGGGCACGGACAACACGATGCAATGGTGGTTCCTGCTGACCGTGCCGCTTGCCGGCATCCTGATGTCGGCGCGCGCCATCGAGAATTTTCAGGACGATATCCGCAATTACCGCAGCGGTCAGCCGCTGATCCGGCAGGCGGTCATCGGGGGTGACAACTGATGGCCGATGGAACGCTCATCACGCTGATCTCGGTCGGCGTCACCTTTTTGTTCATGCTGGGCGTGCCGGTGTTCCTGGTCATTGCCTATTGGGTGATCGGTTGTTCCTTCGTGTTGGGGCTGACGCTCGACAACATGGGCGCCGAACTGCTCAACGTCTTCAACAAGGGCTTTGCCCTGCTGGCGATGCCGCTGTTCATCCTGACCGGGGACCTGATCAACAAGTCCGGGATCGCGCGGCGACTGTCGGATTTCGCCTATGCCTGCCTGGGCTGGCTGCGCGGCGGCCTGGCGATGGCCAGCCTCGGGGCCTGCGGGCTGTTCGCGGCGATCTCGGGGTCGAACTCGGCCACCACGGCGACGATCGGTTCGATGCTGCATCCCGAGATGGTCAAGGGCAACTACGACGAACGCTTTTCCGCCGCGACCGCTGCGGCGGGCGGCACCGTCGGCATCATCATTCCGCCCTCGATCATCTTCATCGTCTACGGCTTTCTGATGAACCTGCCGATTTCCGATCTGTTCGTCGCGGGCATCATACCCGGCGCGCTGATGGTGATCGGCATGCAGGTCGCGTGCTGGATCGTCTGCCGCCTGAACGGCTGGGGCATCCTGATCCCGCTGCAACTGAACCGGGTGCTCAAGACCGCCTTCGGTGCCTGGCTGGGCTTTTTCGCCATCGGCCTGGTGCTGTGGGGCATCTACACCGGCAAGTTTTCCCCCACCGAGGCCGCCGGCGTGACCGTGGGATTCTGCATCATCGCGGGCCTGCTGTCGCATTTCGTGACCCATTTCTTCAAGCTCGACCAGAACAAGCCCTGGAACGAGAAAAGCTATGCCCAGCAACTGGTTGTCGAAGGCTTTACCCTGCGCCAGATACCCGGCATCACGATGCGGTCTGCCGAGATCACCGGAATCCTGGCGCCGCTGATCGCGGTTTCGGTGGTGATGCAGCAGATCCTGTCGCTGCTGGGCGCGCAGCAGGTGATCGGTGATTTCGTGACCTCGATGGGCGGCTACTATGCCGTGCTGTTCACCGCGATGGTCATCGTGTTCTTTTCCGGCATGATCCTGGAATCGCTGCCGGTGACGATCATCCTGGCGCCGATCCTGGCCCCCATCGCGGCCAGCGTCGGCGTCGATCCGATCCACTTTTCGGTGATCTTCCTGGTGGGCGCATCCATCGGCTTCATCACGCCGCCCTACGGTCTGAACCTCTATGTCGCATCCGGTGTGACCGGTGTTCCGTATTTCCGGCTGCTGCGCTACACGGTGCCCTACCTTGTCGCGCTCATCGGTGTCTGGATCCTGGTGGCGCTGACCCCGCAACTGGCCCTGGCGCTGTTGCCGAACCGATAGGATGCGCACATGCCAGACGATCAACCGGCAGACGGCAAGGGGCAGATCCCGACCAACTTGCGCCTGCTGGTGATCCTCGAAGAGGTGGCGCGGCAGGGCGTGCCTGTGGCGCCGGCCGTCCTGGCCGACCTGCTCGGCCTGCCCAAGCCGACGGTGCACCGACTTCTGGCCACTGCCGAGGACGAAGGCTATCTCCAGCGCGATGTCGACGGGCGGTCCTTTGGACCCGGGCGGCGGTTGCGCAAGCTGGCGGCCAACACGCTGTCGTCGCAACGCATCCGCACCGAACGGCTGATCATCATGAAGGCGCTGGCCGAAGAGGTGGGCGAAACCTGCAATCTGGCCGCGCCCGGGCGCCACGGGATGGTTTATCTCGACCGGGTGGAAACCCATTGGCCGCTGCGTATCCAACTGCCCGCGGGCACGCAGGTGCCGTTTCATTGCACCGCGAGCGGCAAGATGTATCTGTCGTCGCTGCGGTCGGACAAGCTGGAACGCCTGCTGGCCTCGGCGGTGCTCGAACCGCAGACCGACAAGACGCTGACCGATCCGGCCATCTTGCGTGACGAACTGGCCGCAACGCGCAGCAGGGGCTATTCCACCGACAACGAGGAATTCATGGAAGGCATGGCAGCGATCGCCGTGCCGATCTGCGACACAGAGAAACGCCTGCTGACCACCTTGTCGATCCACGCGCCGATGCAGCGGCACACGATCGAAAGCCTGAAGGGCTTTCTGCCCATCCTGCAACGGGCGGCGGGCAAGCTTTCGGATCTGGCCGCGACCTAAGCAAGCATCAAAGCCCGAGCGCGCGGCGCCGTTCCTCGGCGAAACCCTGCACCAGACGGTCGGCGATGAAGGCCAGTATCGCCATGGCCGCCCCGGCGCTGACCCCCAGCCCGACATCGGCCTGACCGAGCGCCAGAAAGATCGACTGGCCCAGGTCGGTCGTGCCGATCAGCGCGGCGATCACCAGCATGGCAAAGGCGTAGAGGATCGTCTGGTTCAGCCCCAGCAGGATCGACGGCGCGGCATAGGGCAGGCGCACGTCGCGCAGGGTCTGCCAGGTGGTGGCGCCGCTGGCGGTCGCGGCCTCGATCATGTCGGGCGGGGTCGAAACCAGCCCATGCCGGGTGTAGCGGATCATCGGCACAACCGCATAGGCGCAGATCGCCAGGAAAGCGCTGAATTCGCCGATCTGGAAGAACATCAGAACCGGGATCAGGAAGACGAACAGCGGGATCGTCTGCAGCATGTCGCAGATCGGGCGCAGGACGCGCCACGCGATCTCCGACACCGCCGCCAGCAATCCCAGCCCACCACCCACCAGCGCACAGGCCGCCACCGAGGCACCGGAAAGATACAGCGACAACAGCGCGCGATCCCACAGGCCCGAAACCAGGATCGTGCCCAGCAGGACCACGCAAAGCGCGGCCAGCCGCGGACCCTGTGCCTGCCAGGCCAGGGCCGCGACGCCGACCAGCACGAAAGGCCAGGGCAGTTGCGCGATGCCCGTCTCCAGAATACCCGATACGATCACCAGCACGGTCCCGGCCAGCGCCCGGCCCGTCATCGCCAGCGCCAGCCCGGCAAAGGCGGCCAGCGCGAACAGCCACAGGCTCATCGCCTGGGTCCATTGAAAACCCCAGGTAAACGGCAGGACAGCCTCGTCCAGCCCGATCCGAAGCGGCAGCAATCCGTAGAACATGGCGTTGGTCTTGGCCGCGTTCAGCGCCTCGCCGTGGCGGGCGGTGAAATCGCCCAGGGCGCTGTCGACCGCTTCCGCCGTGCCGGCGAACACCCCCGCCGGCGCAGTGCCGTGTCCGCTGACCAGCAACCCAAGCCCGATGGCGATGCCCAGCCCCAGCAAGCCCAGGCTGACGCGCGGATCTTGGCGCTGCCGCTCCAGCGCCAGCGCCGCCGACATCCGGTCGATCACGACGGCGAAGACGACGATCACCAGCCCGGCCAGAAAGGCCTGTCCGAACAGCGCCTTGCGCATGGTCAGCAGCACCTCCCAGCCGATATCGTTGAACCCGCCGATGACCGAGGCGATGATCACCATCGACAGCGACGCCATCAGGCACTGGTTCACGCCCACCATGATCTGCTGACCGGCGGCGGGGATTTCCACCAGGAACAGCTGCTGCAGTCGGTTCGCGCCGGACATCACCGCGGCTTCCTTGACATCCGGTTCGACCCGTTCGAGACCCAGGATCACGTTGCGCGCCATCGGCGGGGCCGCGTAGATCGCCGAGGCGATCAGGCCCACAACCGGACCGAATCCGAACAGCAGCAGCAGCGGCGTCAGGTAGGCGAAGGTGGGGATCGTCTGCATCGCGTCCAGAACCGCGATCAGCGCCGCGCGCAGCCGCGGCAGTTCATTGGCGAGCACGCCCATCGCGCCGCCCGCCAGCACCGCCAGCGGCACCGAAACCGCGACCAGCGCCAGCGTGTTCATGCTTTGCACCCAGTAGCCCGACAGCAGCACGAAACCGAAGCCCCCGGCACCAAGCGCCGCCATGCGCCGGCCGCCGATATGCCAGCCGATGGCGGTAACACCGCCGATGATGACAGGCCATGGCAGTCCCGCCAGGACCGCGTTGGCCCAACCCATCGGATAGGCCAGTAGCGCCGAGAAAACCCGCATAGCCGGCTTGATCGCGTTCAGGAACACGTCGAGCGCCGCCCCCACCCATTGCGTCGCGGGCAAGGTCCATCCCGCCGGGAAAGCGATCAGCCAGGGTGCCGTCGGCTGCAACGCCAGGCACAGGGCGCCCGTCAGCATCACCACCAGTGCCGCGCCGGTTCCCCCCCGCGCCCAATCCGGCAGGGTCATGTCTTTTCGACCTGCAGCGCGGCGGCCAGGTCTTGCGGATGCACCGCGCCCAGCAACGTGCCGTCGGCATCGCGCACCGGCACCGGCTGGTACAGCGACATGCAAGCGCCAAGCGCGTCCTCCAGCGTCATGCCGGGCCGCAGGCCGGGATCGTCGGGGCCGATCTCGTCACCTGCGGGTCGCATGACCGACGCCACCTTGGCGTGGCGCCCGCGCGCCACGTCGCGGGAAAACTCTCGGACATAGGCGTCGACCGGTTGCAGCACGATTTCGGCCGGGGTGCCGATCTGCACGATGGCGCCGTCGCGCATGATGGCGATGCGGTCGGCCAGTTTCAGTGCCTCGGTGATGTCGTGGGTGATGAAGACGATCGTGGTGTTCAGCCGCTTGCGGATGTCCAGGAATTCATCCTGCAATTGCCTTCGGATCAGCGGATCGAGCGCCGAGAACGGTTCGTCCAGGAACCAGACGCTGCAATCGCCCGCCAGCGACCGCGCGATGCCGACGCGCTGGCGCTGGCCGCCCGACAGCTCGCGCGGATAGGCGGTCTCGCGCCCCTTGAGGCCCACCATTTCGATGATCGGGCGCACCTTGTCGTGGCGCGCCTTGCGGCCCATGCCGCCCACGCGCAACGGAAAGGCCACGTTGTCGATGACCGACAGATGCGGGAACAGGCCGAAATGCTGGAACACCATGCCGATGCGCGACCGGCGCAATTCGGTCATCCGCGCCCTGGACGCAGCCAGGATATCCTCGCCCTCGATCGCCACCTTTCCCGCGGTCGGCTCCACCAGCCGCGAGATGCCGCGGATCAGCGTCGACTTGCCCGATCCCGACAGGCCCATGATGACGAACAACTCGCCCGGTGCGACATCGAAGGTGGCGTCGCGCACCGCCGGTATCAGGCCCTGGTCGGCCAGCCGCGCGGCGATCTGCGCGGCATCGCCCCCGCCGTCCCGCGCCCGCTGGTAGGCGGACGCGGCACCGTCGCCGAAGACCTGCCACAGGCCTTCGACGGATATGGCGGGGCGTGCGGTCACAGCGTCAGTTCAGCGCGGCGTCGACCACCGGCTTCCACTTGGCTTCGTTGGCGTCCATCCATTCGGCAACCACTTGCTCGACCTTGCCGCCATCGACGTCGATCGCGCCCATCATCGGCTGCTGGTCTTCCACCGCCAGCGTGTAGTTCGACAGGATTTCCGCCGCCGCGGGCCATTTCTTGGCAAAGCCCGACCAACTGGCCTTGAAGATGCGCGAGGGGGCGAAATCGCAATCGTTGACCGCGTTGGGGTTCGGGCCCCAGGCCGGATCGTTGAAGCAATCCTCGTTGCCGACCGGCAGGTCCACGAATTTCACGTCATAGGCCGACATCGCCCAATGCGGCTGCCAGAAGGTGATGAGCAGCGGCGACTTGCGTTCCGTCGAGGCGCGCAATTCGGCGATAAGCGCGCCTTCGGAGCCCGCGGGCACCGCCTTGAAGGGCAGGGCGAGGCCGGTCATCCGATCCGCACCCGGCGTGCCCCAATCGGCGGGGTAATCCACCAGCCGGCCCATCGGCAGGGTTTCGGCGGTGGCGAATTGCATGGCGCAATCGTTCAGCGCTTCCCAGGCGGGCAGGCCGGGGCACAGCTCGGCCACGTGGGCGGGATAGGCGATGCCTTCCTTGGCGTTCAGGCCCAGGTCGCCGATCTCGGTCACCGTGCCTTCGGCGATCTTCTTGGCGTATTCGTCCGACACGTTGGACGACCAGATTTCCAGCGTGGCGTGAATATCGCCATCGGCGAGCGCCTGGAACTGGTTCATCATGCCCGCGGTGACGTATTCCACCTGGTAGCCCGCGGCCCTCAGCATCTCGCCCGCCACATGGGTGGTGACATGCTGGCCGGTCCATTCGTTGATCGCCAGCTTGATGGGCTCGTCCTGTGCGCCCATATCGGCCGCCTGCACCGCCCCGGCGGTCAGCAGAGCGGCCAGCGTCGCAACGGTTCTGGTCATGGTCATTCTCCCTGTTGGTGCGGGCGCAGCGGCCCGTCTACGTTGCCCTTGGGTTCGTTGTCCCGGGCTTTTCCACTCTCATTTCGCGCAGCCCTTGGCTGCAAGGGCAAGTCGTTTTTGCGGGGTCCGCATGGCTAGTCCGGCTCGTCGGGTCGGACGGGGGCCTTGCCGCGGTAGCGCGCGGTCAGGTCCGCCGGCACCTCGGTGCCATCCACCAGAAAGGGCAGGATGCCCTTGCGGGCCGACCGGCCGCGGCCGGCGACGATTTCGGCATCCGACCGCGTCACGCGCTGCGCCAGGCGCCGGCCCCAACGGGCGAGCATCTCGTAAAGCCGGGCGATCTCGGCCGCGTGGCCGCCGGATTTCGCAAGGTCGTGGAATTCCCGCGGATCGGTTTCCAGGTCGAACAGCATGGGGCGAAAGCCGCCTTCGGCATGGATCAGCTTGAACCGGCCGTCGAAGACCATGAACAGACGCGCATCGCGCGGAGCAAGGCCCAGGGTCTCGCAATGCGGGGTGGCGGAGTAGTCGTATTCGCTGACGACGAAATCGCGCCAATCCGGCGTTTCGCCGTGCAGCCAGGGCAGCAGCGACCGGCCTTCCAGGATGTGGTCGGGCACGGTGCCGCCTGCCGCCTCGACAAAAGTCGGCGCGAGGTCGATCGCTTCGACCAGCGCGTCGCAGGTCGTGCCGCGCGTGGCGTCGGCCTGCGGGCGCGGATCGTAGACGATCAGCGGGATCTTGACGCTGGGTTCGTGGAACAGATCCTTTTCCCCCAGCCAGTGGTCGCCCAGGTAATCGCCGTGATCCGAGGTCAGCACGATCATGGTGTCGGCCATCCGGCCCGTCGTTTCCAGGTGGTCCAGCAGAACGCCCAGCTGGTCGTCGCATTGCTTGACCAGGCCCATATAGGCCGGGATCACCTTGGCGCGCACGTCGTCGCGCTGGAACGCCCGCGCGACGCGCCCGGCCATGTAGGCGCCGTAGACCGGGTGCGGATCGCGCCGTTCCACCGGGTGCCGGTTGGCAGGCGGCACGTGTCGGGGGCCGTACATCGCGTGATAGGGGGCGGGCACGATGTAGGGCCAGTGCGGCTTGATATAGCTCAGATGCGCCAGCCACGGCGCGTCGGCCTGATCGACAAAGTCGATCGCTCGCCGCGTCAGCCAGGGCGTTTCGCTGTCGGGTTCGGCGATATTGGCGGGCTTGTCGGCATTGTCGAACATCCAACCCGACGCGATGTCGCCATCCGCATCCACCCCTGCATTCGCGAAATCCGCCCAGGGGTTGTCCGACGCGTATCCGCGAGACTTGAGGTATTCGTTGTAAGGCGAACGCCGGTCGTCATAAAAACCGTCCGGACCTTGGCCCCACAGCCCGTCGTCGCGCACCCAGGGGTCGAACCCGCATTCCGCCTGTCGCGCGCAGATCACGCTGTCGGGGCTCAGCCCCAGCCGGGCCATTCCGGCGGCATCCGCCTTCATGTGGGTCTTGCCGATCAGGTGGCAGCCCATGCCCAAGGGGCGCAGATGATCGCCCAGCGTCATCTCGCCCACGCGCAGGGGAAAGCCGTTCCACTGCGCCCCGTGCGAGGCGCAGTAACGCCCGGTATAGAAACTCATCCGGCTGGCGCCGCAGATCGGCGATTGGACATAGGCGTTTGTGAACCGCACGCCCATCGCCGCGACCCGGTCGAAATTCGGTGTCTGCAGATGCGGATGCCCGGCGCAGGACAGGTAGTCAAAGCGCAATTGGTCATACATGACGAAAAGGATGTTCACGGCGCTGTCCTTCGCGGGTCCGGATGGATGCGGCGCAGGATAGCGAATGCGCCATTGCGGTCGAGAGCCAACCCCGCGATGGAACCGTTTCCGCGACCCGCGGCGGGCCGGGTTCTCACGGGGGTGCCGCGGGCAGGGCCGCCGACCGTCAGAAGAACCGGCAGACCATCGGCGCGCGCTATTCCGCCTGGTGGCGGGCCTTGAACCGGGCCATTTCGGCGTCGGTTGGGTTGCGGCCGGTAAAGACCTGCACGTAGGCGCGCATGCGCGAAAACCGGGTTTCGCGGCTTTCCTGGACCTGCATCGAGATATAGCCGATCTGCGTGTAGATCATCGTCAGCGCACGCACCTCTGCTTCGTCCACCGGATAATCGAAGCGCGTGAACATCGTCATCATCGCGTGCTTGCGCCGGTCGTCGGCCAGGGTCAGCCGCGCCTGCAGGGCCGGGTCTGTGCGCGCCCAGTTCCGGATCGCCAGGTCCAGCCGAGAGTCGAACAGCGCATCGTCCAGCCAGCAATCGAACAGGTTCAGAACCGCCTCGCAGATGGATTCGGCATAAGCGGCGCAACGCGCTTCGAGATTGCCGGTGTTCTTCATTTCCCATTGCCGGATCATCGCATCCAGCAGCGCCTCGCGGTCCTTGAAATGCCAGTAAAAGCCGGTGCGCGTCAGCCCCAGCCGTTTGGCCAGCGGCTGGATCTTGACCGCCTCGACACCGCTTTCGGTCAACACTTCATAGGCTGCTTGCAGCCAAAGCTCCTCGGAACTGTTCCGCGCGGTGTCCAGCGTGCCATCCATGGCGGAAAGGTGAAGAGAATTGACAGGTGTGTCAAGACTGACGACACTTGTGTCAATTTCCATGAGTCGGGAGGAGGGCATCATGGTCGAGATCGCAGCCGAAGGTCGTATGACGCGGCGGCGCAGCCGGGCCGGGGGTGCCGTGCGCAGCAGCGCACCGGGCCGGAACCCGCATCTGGAAGTGCCGTTCATCACCCGCGGCATCCCCACCTACGACATCCTGAACGACGAGGCGCTCTGCCGGATCGAAGCAACCGCCGACCGCATCATGGCAGAGATCGGCATCGAGTTCCGCGACGACCCCGAGGCGATGCAGTTGTTCCGCGCCGCCGGCGGGCAGGTCACCGAACTGGGTGGCGAACGCTGGAACATCCGGTTCGAGCCGGGCCTGATACGCGATCTGCTGAAAACCGCGCCCGCGCGGTTCACCCAGCATGCCCGCAATCCCGCCCGCAATGTCGAGATCGGCGGCGATGCGGTGGTCTTCGCCCCGTCCTACGGCTCACCCTTCGTGATGGATCTGGACAAGGGCCGCCGCTACGGGACGATCGCCGACTTCCAGAACTTCATCAAGCTGGGGCAGATAAGCCCCTGGCTGCACCATTCCGGCGGCACGATCTGCGAACCCACCGACGTGCCGGTGAACAAGCGCCACCTGGACATGGTCTATGCCCATATGCGCTATTCCGACCGGGCGTTCCTGGGTTCGATCACCGCGCCGGAACGGGCCGAGGACAGCATCGAAATGTGCCGCATCCTGTTCGGCGCCGATTTCGTCGACAGCCATTGCGTCATCATGGGCAATTTCAACACCACCTCGCCGCTGGTGCTGGACGGGATCACGACCCGTGGCATCCGCGCCTATGCGGCAGCGGGGCAGGGTTCGATCCACCTGCCGTTCCTGCTGGGCGGGGCGGTGTCGCCGCTGACCATGGCCGGATCGGTCGCGCAATGCCTGGCCGAAAGCATGGTGTCCTGTGCGCTGACCCAACTGGTGCGCCCCGGCGCCCCGGCGATCCTGGCGTCGTTCCAGTCGTCGATGGCGCTGCGCTCTGGCTCGCCCACCTTCGGCACGCCGGAACCGGCACTGGGATCGCTGGTCTTCGGCCAGTTGGCGCGGCGGCTGAACATGCCGCTGCGCTGCGCGGGCAATTTCAGCACCTCGAAACTGCCCGATGCGCAAGCCATGCAGCAATCCATGATGTCGATGCTGTCGGCGGTGCATTGCGGCACGAACTACGTGCTGCACTCGGCCGGGTTCCTCGACGGCCTGCTGTCGATGTCCTACGAGAAATTCATGATGGACACCGATCTGTGCGGCGCGCTGCACGCCTATCTGCGCGGTGTCGCAACCGACGACGATTCGCTGGGCTTCGACGCCTTGGCGGAACTGGGGCCGGGCCAGCACCTGTTTTCCACCGCCCACACCCTGCGGCACTACCAGACGGCCTATTACGACAGCGCGCTGGACGACAACCAGCCGTGGGAGACATGGGACGAACAGGGCGGTATCGACGCCGCGACCCGGGCCAATGCGCGCTGGAAGGCGCAACTGGCCGCCTACGAGGCCCCGCCCATCGATCCCGGAATCGACGAGGCGCTGAACGACTTCATCGCGCGCAAGAAGGCGTCCATGCAAGACGCCTGGTACTAGGAGGCCGCCATGTCGAACGACCCGCTGCTTCAGCCTTACCGGCTCAAGCACCTGACCCTGCGCAACCGGATCATGACCACGGCGCACGAACCGGCCTATCCCGAGGACGGGATGCCCAAGGATCGTTACCGCGCCTATCACGAAGAACGGGCAAAGGCGGGGGTGGCGCTGGCGATGACGGCGGGCTCGGCGGCGGTCAGCCGCGACAGCCCGCCGGTCTTCAACAACGTGCTGGCCTGGAAGGACGAGGTCGTGCCGTGGATCCGCCGGATGACCGATGCCTGCCACGAACATGGCTGCGCGATGATGATCCAGCTGACCCATCTGGGCCGCCGAACCGGCTGGAACAAGGGCGACTGGCTGCCCTCGGTGTCGTCGTCGCGGCACCGCGAACCGGCGCATCGCGCCTTTCCCAAGCTGGCCGAGGATTGGGATATCGACCGCATCATCACCGATTTCGCCGACGCCGCCGAACGGATGAAGGCGGGCGGCATGGACGGGATCGAGCTGCAGGCCTATGGCCACCTGATCGATCAGTTCTGGTCGCCGCTGACCAACGACCTGACCGGGCCTTATGGCGCCGACACGCTGGAAAACCGCCTGCGCTTTCCGCTGGACGTGCTGGCGGCGGTGCGCAAGCGGGTGGGCGACGATTTCATCGTCGGCTTCCGCTATACCGCCGACGAGGCCGCCAAGGGCGGCATCACGCCAGAAGAAGGCGTTGAGATCGGCAAACGGCTGGCGGCGACAGGGCAGGTGGATTTCCTCAACGTGATCCGCGGCCGCATCCACACCGATCCGGCGATGACCGACGTGATCCCGGTGCAGGGCATGAAAAGCGCCCCGCATCTGGATTTCGCCGGCGCGATCCGCGCCGCGACGGGCATGCCGACCTTTCACGCCTCGCGCATTCCCGATGTGGCCACGGCCCGCCATGCGATCAGTGCGGGTCTGCTGGACATGGTGGGCATGACCCGCGCGCACATGGCTGACCCGCATATCGTGCGCAAGATCGTCGAGGGGCGCGAGGACGATATCCGTCCCTGCGTCGGCGCCACCTACTGCCTGGACCGGATCTACCAGGCGGGCGAGGCGCTGTGCCTGCACAACGCCGCGACCGGGCGCGAACTGACCATGCCGCACGTCATCGCGCCGGCCGATGCAAGGCGCAAGGTGGTGGTCGTCGGTGCCGGCCCGGGCGGGCTGGAAGCGGCCCGCGTCGCCGCCGAACGCGGCCATGACGTGACGGTGTTCGAGGCCGCCGCCGATCCCGGCGGCCAGATCCGGTTGACGGCGCAATCCCCGCGACGGCGCGAGATGATCGGCATCATCGACTGGCGCATGGCGCAATGCGCCGCCCGCGACGTCGCGTTTCACTTCAATCACTGGGCCGAGGCCGCGGACGTGACCGCTCGGAACCCCGATGTGGTGATCGTCGCCACCGGCGGCTTGCCGAACATGCAGCTGTTCGAGACCGGGCAAGACGCCGAACACGTGGTGTCCAGCTGGGATATCATCTCGGGCGACGTGAAACCGGCCGAGACGGTTCTGATCTACGACGAAAGCGGCGATCATCCCGGCCTGCAAGCCGCCGAAGTCGCCGCGAAGGCCGGATCGCGGGTCGAGGTGATGACGCCCGACCGCACCTTTGCCCCGGACATCATGGGCATGAACCTGGTCCCCTACATGCGCAGCCTGCAGGACAAGGACGTGACCTTTACCGTCACGCGACGCCTGCTGGGCGTCCGTCGCGAGGGCAACAAGCTGGTGGCGACGATCGGCACCGACTACAGCGATCACACCTACGAACAAAGCGTCGATCAGGTGGTGCTGAACTATGGCACGCTGCCGCTGGACGATCTGTATCACGCCCTGCGCCCGCTCAGCGTGAACGCCGGAGAAGTCGACTACGACGCCTTGACCCAAGGGCGGTCGCAGGACGTGCGCCGCAATCCCGATGGCCGGTTCCAGCTGTTCCGCATCGGCGACGCGGTGTCGGCCCGCAACACCCACGCCGCGATCTACGACGCGCTGCGACTGGTCAAGGACCTGTAGGATGCGCATCGGTGTGATCGGCACCGGCGCGATCGGTTCGGCCGTGGTCGCGGGGCTGGCCGGGCAGGGGCACGCAATCACCGTCTCGGAACGCTCGGCGGCGCGGTCGGCAGACCTGGCGGCGCGGTTCGCCGACGTGTCGGTGGCGGACAACCAGCGCGTGGTGGACACCAGCGATATCGTGATCCTGGGCCTGATGGTCGGCGATGCGGCGGCGGTGCTGGGCAGGCTGAGGTTCCGCGAAGACCAGCGGGTGATCTCGTTGATGGCGGGTGCGCCGCTGGACCGCGTGGCGGGCTGGGTCGCCCCGGCACGGGCCAAAGCGGTCATGCTGCCCTTTCCGGGCATCGCGCAGGGTGGCTCGCCGATCCTCGCTCAGGGGGATGTCACGATCGTGCAGGCGCTGTTCGGCGCGCGCAACACGGTCTTCGATCTGGACGGCCAGACCGAGCTGGACGCCTATCTCTGCGCCCAGGCGGTGCTGTCGCCGGTGCTGCGGCTGGTGGCGGATGCGGCCGGCTGGCTGGGTGCACGTGTCGGCGATCCCGACAGGGGCGAGGCGTTCCTGCGTCTGCTGGTCGGCTCCAGCCTGCTGTCCGGTCCCTGCGGTCCGACGCTGTCGGCGCTCGACACGCCCGGTGGCTACAACCAGCGCTTGCGCGACCACATGGTCGCCGCGGGGATGAGCGGCGATCTGGAACGCGGGCTGGACGCGCTGGAGCAAGGCACATGACCGCCTTTCCGCATGTTTTCCGGTCGGTGGAGTTGCGCCACAAGGTGCTGAAGAACCGCGTCGTCTTTGGCGCGCACACCACCAACATGGCCCGCGACGGGCTGCCTGGGCCGCAGCACATCGCCTATTACGAGGAACGCGCCATCGGGGGTGCTGCGATGATCGTGGTGGAACCGATGCCGGTGCATCCAGCGGCGGTGCTGACGCGCGGCAATTTTCGCGCCGGCGACGATGCCGTCATCCCGCATTTCCGCGCGTTGACCCAGACCTGCCAGGCGCATGGCACGGTGATGATCCAGCAGCTGTATCACATCGGCGCACATGGCGATTCCGACAATTCGTGGCATCCGCACTGGTCGCCCTCGGGCGGGCCCAGCTATCACGACAGCGACGGCAGCCACGCCATGACCGAGGCCGAGATCGAAGAGACGATCGACGGTTTCGTGCAGGCGGCGATCCGCTGCCGAAAGGCGGGGTTCGACGGGGTCGAGGTCTGGGCCGCCTATCACGGGATGCTCGACCAGTTCTGGACACCGTTTTCCAACACCCGCACCGACCGCTGGGGCGGCAGCCTGGAAAACCGCACCCGCGCCTCGCGCGAGGTTCTCAGCCGCATCCGCACTGCCTGCGGCGAGGATTTCATCATCGGATTGGCGGTGAATGACGAACCCGATGTCGCCGCCGCGCTCAGCCGCGCCGAGACGGTCGAGATCGTCGCGCTGCACGACGCCCAGGGGCTGATGGATTACGTCACCTGCGGGTCGGGGGGCTATTTCGATTTCTACAAGCTGATGCCGACCTTTCTGCACGGCGAGAAACTGGGGGTCGACCTGGCGGCCAACCTCAAAAAGGTCGTCAGGAACGCGCTGGTCACCGCCGAGAGCCATATCCGAACGCCCGAGAATGCCAACACCGTTCTGGCCGCGGGCGAGGCCGACCTGGTGTCCATCGTGCGAGGCCAGATCGCCGATCCGCATCTGGTGGCCAAGGCGCAGGCGGGCCGGGCCGAAGATGTCCGCGGCTGTCTGTCCTGCAACCAGCAATGCTGGGGACGGCGCAGCCGGGACTACTACATCTCCTGCCTGGTGAACCCGTCGGCCGGGCATGAATACCTGTGGGGCGGCGACCGCTTCACCGCTGCGGCAAGGCCGAAATCGGTGCTGGTCGTGGGCGGCGGCCCTGCCGGGCTGGAGGCCGCCCGCGTCGCCGCCGAACGTGGGCACCGCGTGACATTGGCCGAAGCTGGGCCCGAACTGGGCGGGCAGTTCCGCCTGGCCGGGTTGCAGCCGCGCCGGGGCCAAATCACCGATCTGATCGGATGGTACGAACGGCAATTGCGCCAGAGACAGGTCGATATCCGCTTCAACACACCGCTGGATGCGGGCGAGATCGCGGATTTCGGCGCCGACCACGTGGTGCTGGCCACCGGTTCGCGCCCTGCCGGGACCGGGTTTCAAAAGTCGCTGCCGCATTTGGCGGAACTGCCGGGGCTGGAACGGGGCGATGTCTGGTCGGTCGAAGACGTGATGATGCGCGCCGCACGGCTGAAAGACCCCGTGATCGTGCTGGACGAGGGCGGCAACTGGCGCGGCTGCGGCACCGCCTGGCGCCTGGCCGAGGACGGGCACACGGTGATCCTGGTCACGCCGGATGCGCTGGTCGGCAAGGAGTTGCAGCGTTCGGCCACCGATTGGCCGCTGCGCCGCGCGCTGGCCCGGCTGCGGGTGCGTTTTGTCACCGATGCCGCCATCGCCGCCTGGCACGGCGACCGCGCCGAGATCCTGTCGTTGCTGACCGGTGAAACCGAAACCACTGCGGCCGGGTCGCTCGTGTTGGCGACAACGAACGTGGCCGACGCCGATTGCCGGGATATGCTGGCCGGGCCGGTTTCGCTGATTGGCGACGCCAGCGCACCCCGCAACGCGGCGCTGGCGATCTACGAAGGGCGCAAGGCGGCGCTGGCGCTTTGATCAGCAGGAGGAACGGCCCATGACCGAAGCCACAGCACGCTCCAGGGGCCGCAGCGGGGGACGGGCCGCCCGCGTCGCGATCCGCAGTGCCCGCGACATCCGCATGCTGCCCGGCCTGACCCGGGCTCTGCCGGTCTGCGAACTGATGCAGGGCGCGCAGGTCGAACGCATCGATGCCGCGTCTATGGCAATCCTGGAAGACATCGGCGTGCAGTTTCGCGACCCCACCGCGCTAAGGGATTGGCGCCTTGCCGGCGCGGATGTGCGCGGAGACCGGGTGCATCTGGATCGTGGTCTTGTCCGAGACCTGATCGCGACGATCCCGCCCGAGATCACCTTGCACGCCCGCGACCCGGACAAGTCCGTTGCCTTGGGCGGGGCGCAATCGATCTTTGTCCCGATGACCGGTGCGCCCTACCTGCGCGATCTGGATGACGTTCGGCGCAATCCCACGCTGGCCGATCTGGCCATGTTTCACAAGCTCAGCCACATGGCGCCGGCGCTGCATTCCTCGGCGCATCACATCGTCGAGCCGATGGATCACCCGATCAGCCATCGGCACCTGCGCATCACCTATTCGTCGATGAAGCATTCCGACAAGACCTTCATGGGCATGACCACCAGTCCGAAGAACGCCGAGGACGTGATCGCGATGTGCAAGGTGCTGTTCGGCGCCGATTTCTTCGACACGCACCCGGTGGTGACCGGCAATTGCAACGGCAATTCGCCGCTGGTCTGGGACGAAACCATGCTGGGCGCGATGCGCGCCTTCTGCCGGGCGAACCAGCCGGTGCTGTGTTCGCCCTTCGTGCTGGGCGGCGCCAACACGCCCGCCAACGTGCCGGCCTCGGTGGCGCAGCTGAACGCCGAGGCGCTCAGCGCACTGGCCTATACACAGGTCATCCGCCGCGGCTGTCCGGCGATCTATGGCCACTACCTGTCGACCGTGTCGATGAAGTCGGGCGCGCCGATGGCCGGAACGCCCGAGATCAGCCTGATGAACCACATGATCGGGCAGATGGCGCGGTTCTACAACGTGCCCTGGCGGTCCTCGTCCAACCTGGGCGGGGCCAAGACCTTTGACGCGCAGGCGGGCTACGAATCCGCGACCACGCTGATGGCGACGCTGCATGCGGGCGCGCATTACATCTGGCATTCGGCCGGCTGGAACGAGGCCGGGATGCATTGCTCGGTCGCCAAGTTCGTGGTCGACGCGGAGCAATGCGCGATGGCGCATCGCATGGCCACCGGTCCCGACTGGTCGGGCTTCGACGCGGCGCTTTGCGCGGTTCGCGACATCGGGCCGGGCGGGCATTACCTGGGCCATCCGCACACCCAGGACAATTTCCAGACCGCGTTCTTCATGCCTGCTTTGTTCGACAACAACGCGATCGAACAATGGGTCGCGGACGGGTCGCGCGAGATCACCGCCCGGGCCCTGGACCAGGCCCGCGCGATGCTGGCGGATTACGAGGAACCGGCGCTGGATCAAGGCGTGGACGAGGCGCTGCGCGACTACATCGCCAGGCGCGAACGCGAGATCCCGGCGGCCGAGGCGCTGAACCAGGACCATTAGACCAAAGGTCGCGGCGGCGATGCTTGTGCCCGTGCGCGAGAGCGGTTCATGATCGCACCCGAACGTAGCGGGGAGGGTATCGAGATATGAATATCGACGGGCAAGTCGCCTTGGTCACCGGAGGCGCCAGCGGCCTGGGAGCGGCCACGGCGCGCCACCTGGCGTCACTGGGTGCCAAAGTTGCGGTTCTCGATCACGACGGTGACAAGGCCGCGCAGGTTGCCGACGAGATCGGCGGGTTTTCTCAACGCTGCGACATCACCGACGAAACCGCGGTGGCCGATGCCGTAGCCGCTGCCAAGGCGCGGTTTGACCAGCCGCCGCGCATCGTGGTGAATTGCGCCGGCGTGGGTCTGGCTGCGCGGATCGTCGGCCGCGATGGCAAGGTGTCGACGGACATCTTTCGCAAGGTGATCGCGGTCAACCTGTTCGGCACCTATCACCTGATGACCTATGCCGTGCAGGCGATGATGGACGCCGCCCCGCTGGAAACCGGCGAACGCGGAGTGATCATCAACACCGCCTCGGCCGCCTACGAAGACGGCCAGATCGGCCAGACCGCCTATGCCGCGTCCAAGGGGGCCATCGCGGCTATGTGCCTGCCAGCGGCGCGCGAGCTGGCGCGGCCCGGCATCCGCGTCGTGGCCATCGCTCCGGGTCTGTTCCACACCCCGATGATGGAAAGCCTGCCCGAGGAGACGACGCAGGAAATCGTCAAGAACATCCCCTTTCCGCACCGGCTGGGCGATCCCGCGGAATTCGCGCAGATGGTCGCGGATGTGGCCCGGAACGCCTATCTCAACGGCACGGTGATCCGGCTGGACGGCGCGGTCCGGCTGCCTCCGCGTTGAGGCAGAGGCCATACCGGACCGGGCGCGCACAGGCGGCAGTGCCGTCTCAAGTGCCCCGACGCCGGTCAGGGGACCGTGCCGGTTCGTCGATGCCCTTCAGGGTGCCAGCGGCTTTTCCGTCAAGGCCGCTTCGACATCGGTGTCGAGCGGCGTATCGAAGCTGTTCAGGATGTAACCCAGCGTGGAATAGAAACCGACCGTGGCCATCAGGTCGAACACCGCCTCGCGGCCGTGGTCTTTCGACACCGCGGCCAGCGTGCCGGGGCTCAGTCGTGCGGTCGCGAACAACTCGTCGACGGCCCGGCACAGGGTCGCATCGGCTTCCTGCATGGCGCCCAACGGACCGCCGATCGACGTGATCCGCGCATCGCTCAGCCCGCACGCCCGCGCACGCAGGATATGCTGGGCCCACTCGTAGTCCGAGCCGAGCCTCGTGCCGGTCCGCAGGATGACGACTTCGAGGAATTCGCGACCCAGTGCCGACTGGTTGACGATGTGTTCGCGCAGACCGCTCCAGGCGCGCAGCAGCGCGGGATGATGGGCCATGGTCCGGTAGACGTTCAATCCGCCGGCGAACCCGTTCCGCATGTCGGCCAGATCCCTTGGCCAATCGGCATCGCTCAGCGGCGGCGCGGACGCGGCAGACGGGTTGGCGCCGTCACTCGACATCGAACGGTTCGAAATGTGCCGCCCGCGCCCGGTTCCAGCGTGCCAGATAGCCGAACTGATCGCTTTCGTCGCGCAGCAGGAAGCCGTTGGGCAGGTAGGGATAGATATCTTCGCCGGTGACCATGTCGCGATCGCGTTCGCGCATCAGCAGGTGATGGGGCCGAAAGTCGCCGGGATGGGACAGCCCCGCGGCGCCCGTCATCTCGGCCAGCGCCTTGAGCGTGTTCTTGTGGAACCGGTACACCCGTTCGGATTTTTCCGTGACATTCAGGGCGCGCTGGCGCAGCGGGTCCTGCGTTGCCACGCCGACCGGGCAATGGTTGGTATGGCAGGCCTGCGCCTGGATGCAGCCCACCGCGAACATGAAGCCGCGCGCCGAATTGGCCCAATCCGCGCCAAGCGCCAGCGCCTTGGCGATGTCGAACGACGTCACCAGCTTGCCCGACGCGCCCAGCTTCAGCCGATCCCGCAGTCCGGCGCCGCGCAGCGTGTTGTGGGCAAAGACCAGCCCCTCGACCAGCGGCATGCCCATGTGGTTGGCGAATTCCAGCGGTGCTGCGCCGGTGCCGCCTTCCTTGCCGTCTATGACGATGAAATCGGGAACGATGTCGGTTTCCAGCATCGCCTTGACGATGCACATGAATTCGCGCCGGTGGCCGATGCACAGCTTGAAACCGACGGGCTTGCCGTCGGCATTGTCGCGCAGCGTCTTGATGAACTGCACCAGCTCGAGCGGAGTGGAAAACTCGGGATGCGCGGCCGGCGACACGCAATCCTGCCCCATCGGCACGCCGCGCGCCTCGGCGATCTCGGGCGAGATCTTCGAAGCCGGCAGCACCCCGCCATGACCCGGCTTGGCGCCTTGGCTCAGCTTCAGCTCGATCAGCTTGACCTGGGGATCGGCGGCCTGTTCACGAAACTTGTCGACATCGAAACGCCCTTCGGCAGTGCGGCACCCGAAATAGCCCGAACCGATCTCGTAGATCAGATCGCCGCCGCCTTGGCGGTGGTAACGGCTGATGCCGCCTTCGCCGGTGTCATGGGCGAACCCGCCTTTGCGCGCGCCGCTGTTCAGCGCCAGAATGGCGTTGGCCGACAGCGCGCCAAAGGACATGGCCGAGATGTTGTAGATCGACGCGTCATAGGGCTTTTCGCAATCGGGGCCGCCGATGCGGATACGGAAGTCATGCGACGCGATATGCTTGGGCGCGGCGGAATGGGTGATCCATTCATAGCCGGAATCGTAGACCCGTTCGCGCGTGCCGAAGGGCCGCTTGTCTTCGACCCCCTTGGCGCGTTGGTAGACGATCGACCGCTTGTCGCGGGAAAACGGTTCCTCGTCGCGGTCGCTTTCGATCAGGTATTGGCGGATTTCCGGGCGGATGCCTTCGAACAGAAAGCGCATATGCCCGATGACCGGGTAATTGCGCAGGATCGCGTGGCTGGTCTGCAGCACGTCATAGATGCCCAAAGCGGCAAGGCCGCCGAAAATCAGCACGAATGGCAGGAACCAGACCGACCAGATCAGGCCGATGAGACAGACCAGGGCCAGAACGGCCGAACCGACAAAAACCGCGAAACGCATCTTGCCCCTTTCCGAATGTGGTCAGATCACGGCGGCGATGGCCCGTTCGAGCTTGTCCGTCAACTCGTCGATCTGGTGGTCTTCGATGATGAAGGGCGGGGCCAGCAGAATGTGGTCGCCCTGGCGTCCGTCGATGGTACCCGACATCGGGTAGCAGATCAGCCCCTCGGCAAAGGCCGCCTTCTTGATCTTGGCGGCGACGCCGCGCTTGGGGTCGAAGGGCGCCTTGGTGGCCCGGTCCTCGACCAGCTCGATGCCGCGGAACAACCCGCGCCCCCGGATATCGCCGACATGGGGGTGCTGGCCGAACCGGTGTTCCAGCCGCAGGCGCAGCGCCTCGCCCTGGGTCTGGACCCGGTCGATCAGACCGCGCTGAATGATGGCATTGACCACGGCAAGGCCGCCGGCCGCCGCCGTGGGATGACCGATATAGGTGTGGCCGTGCTGGAAAAAGCCCGAGCCCGCGGCGATGGCGTCATAGATTTCGGCGGTGCAGAGCATAGCGCCGATGGGTTGATATCCGGCGCCCAGGCCCTTGGCGATGCACAGGATATCCGGCGCCACACCGTCCTGTTCGCAGGCGAACAGCGACCCGGTCCGGCCCATGCCGCACATCACCTCGTCCAGGATCAGCAGCACGCCGTAGCGATCGCAGATTTCGCGGATGCGCTTGAAATAGCCCGGCGCGGGTGCCAGTGCGCCTGCTGTTGCGCCGACGACCGGTTCGGCCATGAAGGCCATGACCGTGTCAGGGCCGACGCGCAGGATCTCATCCTCCAACGCCTGGGCGGCGCGCAGCCCGTATTCCTCAAGGCTCTCGTCGTCACGGCGCAGGCGGTATTCGTAGCAGGGGTCGATATGGCTGACATCCAGCAGCAAGGGCCCGAATTGTTGGCGCCGCCATTCATTGCCGCCCGCCGACAGCGCGCCGATGGTGTTGCCGTGATAGCTTTGCTTGCGGGCGATCAGGCGGCTGCGCTTCGGCTCGCCCCTTTCCACCCAGTATTGCCGGGCCAGCTTGATCGCGGCTTCGGCCGCCTCGGAACCGCCGGACAGCAGAAAGACCCGGTCCAGATCGCCGGGCGCGTGTTCGATCAGCAGGTCGGCCAGCGCCTCGGCGGGTTCCGAGGTGAAGAATCCGGTATGCGCAAAAGCCAGCTTGTCCAGCTGCGCCTTGATCGCCTCGGTCACTGCGGGATCACCATGGCCCAGACAACTGACCGCCGCGCCGCCCGACCCGTCGAGATAGCGTTTGCCCGCGGCGTCGATCAGGTAACAGCCTTCGCCGCCAACGGCGACGGGCGGGTTGGCATGGCAATGGCGGCCAAAGATATGAGACATGCGGTCATTCCCCTGTCAGGCGTATTCGGGACAGACTGGCCCAACGGGCGCGAAACGCCAAGCCCCGGGGCAAGGGCCAGAAACAAGCCACCCGAGGCGCGTGGGCACCTCGGGTGGATTGTGTGTTGGTTTATTCCGCGGCCAGCTTGGCCTCGGCGGCGATCGCGTCGGCCAGCGCGGCTTCGAAGATCGCGAGGCCCTCCTCGATGATCGCGTCGGACGCGGTCAGCGGCACCATGATGCGCAACGCGTTGCCGTGCATGCCGCAGGCCAGCAGGATCAGCCCGCGCTTGAGGGCGTGGGCGATGACCGACTTGGTCAGCGCCGCATCCGGCGTCGCGGTGTCGAAATCGGTGACGAACTCGACCGCCAGCATCGCGCCCAGGCCGCGGATGTCCCACATCCGGTAGGGCGCCGTACGGGCGCCGATCTCGGCAAACCGGGTGCGGAAGGTTTCGCCCAGGGCGGTCGAGCGGGCCAGCAGCCCTTCGGTCTCGATCGCCTCGATGGCCGCCAGTGCGGCCGCGCAGGCCACCGGGTTGCCGCCATAGGTGCCGCCCAGCCCGCCCGGTGCCAACGCGTCCATCACATCGGCGCGGCCGATCACACCGGCCACCGGATAGCCGCCGGCCATCGACTTGGCGCAGCTGATCAGGTCGGGCACGACGCCGGAATGCTCGATGGCGAACCATTTGCCGGTGCGCGCGAACCCGGCCTGGATCTCGTCCGAGATCAGCAGGATGCCGTGTTTGTCGCAGATCGCCCGCAGCGCCTGCCACATCTCGTTGGGCACCGGATGATAGCCGCCTTCGCCCAGCACGGGCTCGAGGATGATGGCGGCGACGCGCGACGGATCGGCATCGGTCAGAAACAGCGTTTCCAACGCCTTCAGCGCATCGTCCACCGTCACACCCTGGCGCGCATCGGGGAAGGGCGCGCGGAAGATGTCGGCGGGGAAGGGGCCCACATCCTTCTTGTAGGGCGTGACCTTGCCGGTCAGGCCCAGCGTCATCAGAGTGCGGCCGTGGTAGCCGCCGGTAAAGGCGATCACACCGGGGCGCTTGGTATGGGCGCGGGCGATCTTGATGGCGTTTTCCACCGCCTCGGCGCCGGTGGTGACCAGCAACGTCTTCTTGGCGAAATCGCCCGGTGCAAGGGCGTTCAGCTTTTCGGCCAGCGCGACATAGGGTTCATACGGCACGACCTGGAACGAGGTATGGGTATAGTGATCTTCCTGCGCCTTGGCGGCGGCGACCACGGCGGGATGGCGGTGACCGGTGTTCAGAACGGCGATGCCACCGGCGAAGTCGATGAAACGATTGCCCTCGACATCCCACAGTTCGGCGTTTTCGGCATGCGCGGCGAAGACCGGCGCGGCCGAGGCCACGCCGCGCGGCACGGCAGCTTCGCGGCGCGCCAGAAGGGCGGCGTTGGACTTGGCGTCGGCGGCCACGGCGCGCAGCGCGGCGGCTGCCGATTCAGTCGTTTTCGGCGCGGGCTGTTTGGCCTCGGGTTGTTCGGTCGCTTTCTTGCGCGCAGTGCGGGTCGTGCTGGATTTCTTGGACATGGTGGTCTCCGAATTCGGGAGGCGGAAATGATGAAAATACTGATACGCCGATTAGAATAATTGTCAAACCACTTGTCGGCTCGGGGCTGGTCCGGCGTACCAAGACCCTTGTTTTTCGGGTGCTTTGAAAAAAACCTTGACGGTGTCGAGACTTGAGTGATTAAAATATCAATCACTGGCTTGAACCTATCGGGGGGCATGACGGCTTGGATATCGGCGGACGGCTCAGGGCGGTGCGCGAATCGCGCAACATGTCGCAGCGCGAACTGGCTGCGCGGGCGGGGCTGACAAGCGGCGCCATTTCCCTGATCGAACAGAACAAGAGCAGCCCGTCTGTCGCGTCGCTGAAGGCGCTGCTGGACGGCATTCCGATGACCATGTCGGAATTCTTTGCCGAGGTCGAAGCCAGGGGCGCGCCGAAGTACTTTTACGCGACCAGCGAATTCGTCGAACTGTCGCCGCAGGATATCGGCCTTGGCGACCGGGCGGCGCGGCTGTCGTTGCGCCAGCTGGGCAACGCGTCCGAACACAGTTTGCAGATCCTGCACGAAAACTATCCGCCCGGCACCGATACCGGGCCCGACATGCTCAGCCACGAGGGAGAAGAAGCCGGCATCGTCGTGTCGGGTATCATCGAAGTCACCGTCGCCGACCAGGTGCGCGTCCTGAATCCGGGCGAAGGCTATCTGTTCGACAGCCGCCTGCCGCATCGGTTTCGGAACATCGGCGATACGGATTGCGTTGTCATCAGTGCCTGTACGCCGCCAACATTCTGATATTTGCCAAGATTTTCCGGACGCTTTAGGCTCCGGGAATGCAGCGCAGCAAGGGTGCTGCCACAAAACCGAAGTAGAATCAGGGAGTTACTAATGAAAATGTGGAAAGCAGGGGCGATTCTGTCCGCCGCTCTTCTGGCCGGTCATACCGCGACCGCACAGGAAAAATTCATCACCATCGGCACCGGTGGTCAGACCGGCGTCTACTTCGTCGTCGGCCAGTCGATCTGCCGTCTGGTGAACCGCGGCACGGCGGAACACAACCTCAAGTGCACCGCGCCGTCGACCGGCGGATCGATCGCCAACATCAACGCGATCAAGGCCGGCGACATGGACATGGGCGTGGCCCAGTCCGACTGGCAGTTCCACGCCTATAACGGCTCGTCGCAGTTCGAGGGCGACAAGTTCGACAAGCTGCGCGCGGTGTTCTCGGTGCATGGCGAACCCTTCACGGTCGTGGCCCGCGCCGACAGCGGCGTGTCCACCTTCGACGACCTGTTCGGCAAGCGCGTCAACGTCGGCAACCCGGGTTCCGGCCAGCGCGCCACGATGGACGTGGTGCTCGAGGCGATGGGCAAATCGTCGGACGATTTCGCCCTGGCGTCCGAACTCAAGCCGGCGGAACAATCCGCGGCCCTGGGCGACAACAAGGTGGATGCGATCATCTACACCGTCGGCCATCCCAACGGTTCGATCCAGGAAGCGACCTCGACGGTCGATGCCAAGCTGGTCAGCGTCACCGGCGAAGCGATCGACAAGCTTGTCGCCGATAACCCCTATTACGCCAAGGCGGTCATCCCCGGCGGGCTTTACAAGGGTAATGACGCGGATGTGGAAACCTTCGGCGTGAAAGCCACCTTCGTGACCTCGGCCGATGTCGACGACGAAGTGGTCTACACCGTCGTGAAGGCCGTGTTCGACAATTTCGATCGCTTCAAGGGACTGCACCCGGCCTTCGCCAACCTGAAGGAAGAAGAGATGATCGCGGACGGCCTGAGCGCCCCGCTGCATCCCGGCGCCGAGAAGTACTACAAGGAACGCGGCTGGATCAACTGATCCGGCTTGACCTGCGAAAACAAAGGGAAATCCGCCCCGGCGGGTTTCCCAGATCCCGGCGCGCAACAACACCAACAAGCGCAGCCGTGGCCAGTTTGCCAGCGGGGACATGACCATGACCGACGACAAGCAATTCCAAGCCGCAGCGGTTGAAAACGAAGCCGCTGGCAAGGGCGGGCTCAGCCAGGCAGAACTGGACGAACTGGTCGCCTCTTCCGACACCGGCGGACGCAATCCCGCCGGACCCATCGGCACCTTTCTGGTCGTCGTTGCGCTGCTGTGGTCGCTGTTCCAGCTCTGGATCGCATCGCCGCTGCCCTTCATCATCGGCTGGGGCGTGTTCAACGACACCGAAGCGCGGTCGATCCACCTGGCCTTTGCCCTGTTCCTGGCCTTTGCCGCCTATCCCGCGGCCCGCACGACCGCCCAGCTGGGCCTGGCCGTCGCCGTGCCGGCACTGCTGACCTTCCTGTTCATGTATGGCGCCAAGGCCGGCGTGCCGGTCTGGTGGATCCCGATCCCCGGCGCGCTTCTGATCGCCGCGATCTTCTTGGGCTCGCCCAAGGATCGCATTCCGTTCTGGGAATGGGGCCTCGCCATCATCGGCGCTGTCGCGGCGCTGTATCTCTACGTCTTCTACGACGCCATTGCCACGCGGGTCGGTGCGCCGATCCTGCAGGACTACGTGGTCGCCGTGATCGGCCTCCTGATCCTGCTCGAGGCCACGCGCCGTGCGCTCGGCCCCGCGCTGATGATCGTGGCGACGGTTTTCCTGGCCTACACCTTCCTCGGCCCGCTGATGCCGTCGATCATCGCCCACAAGGGCAATAACCTGTCCGAAGTGGTGAACCACCAGTGGATCACCACCGAAGGCGTGTTCGGCATCGCGCTTGGCGTGTCGACCTCGTTCGTCTTCCTCTTCGTGCTGTTCGGGTCGCTGCTGGACAAGGCCGGCGCGGGCAATTATTTCATCCAGGTGGCGTTTTCGCTGATGGGCCACATGCGCGGCGGACCGGCCAAGGCCGCCGTCGTCAGCTCGGCCATGACCGGCCTGATCTCGGGTTCGTCCATCGCCAACGTGGTGACCACCGGCACCTTCACCATCCCGCTGATGAAGCGCGTGGGCTTTTCGTCTGAAAAGGCCGGTGCGGTCGAGGTGGCCAGTTCGGTCAACGGCCAGATCATGCCGCCCGTGATGGGCGCCGCGGCCTTCCTGATGGTCGAATATGTGGGCATTCCCTATTTCGACGTGGTCAAGCACGCCTTCGTCCCCGCCGTCATCTCGTATATCGCGCTGGTCTACATCGTCCATCTCGAGGCGATGAAGGCCAATATGCAGGGGCTGCCCCGGGCCTACGAACCCAAGCCCATCGTGCAGCGGCTGATCGGCATCGCCTTCACCATCGCGGTGATCTGCGCGCTGAGCTTCGCGGTCTATTACGGCATGGGCTGGATCCGGCCGGTCTTTGGATCGGCTGCGGCATACATCGTCTTTGCGCTGCTGGTCGTGGTCTATATCGCGCTGCTGCGCGTCGCGGCGAAAGAACCGCCGCTCAAGCTGGAAGATCCCAATGCGCCGGTCACGAAACTGCCGCTGCCGGGGCCGACGATCCGGTCGGGCCTGCATTTCCTGCTGCCCGTCGTGGTTCTGGTCTGGGCGCTGATGGTCGACCGGCTGTCGCCGGGTCTGTCGGCGTTCTGGGCGGCATCCTTCATGGTGTTCATCCTGCTGACGCAGCGGCCGCTGATGGCGATCCTGCGCGGCGAAGGCGATACCGCCACCGCGGTACGCCAGGGCTTTTCCGACCTGATCGAGGGTCTGGTCGCCGGTGCCCGCAACATGATCGGCATCGGCATCGCCACCGCAACCGCCGGCATCATCGTCGGCGCGGTCAGCCAGACCGGCGTCGGCTCGGCGCTGGCGGATGTCGTCGAGGTGCTGTCGGGCGGCAACATCATGGCCATCCTCGTGCTGACGGCGATCCTGTCGCTGATCCTGGGCATGGGCCTGCCGACCACGGCCAACTACATCGTCGTCTCGGCGCTGCTGGCGCCGGTCATCGTGACGCTGGGCCAGCAGAACGGGCTGATCGTACCGCTGATCGCGGTGCACCTCTTCGTGTTCTACTTCGGCATCATGGCCGACGTGACACCGCCGGTGGGCCTTGCGTCCTTCGCGGCGGCCGCGGTATCGGGCGGTGACCCGATCCGCACCGGGGTTGTGGCGTTCTTCTATTCGTTGCGCACCGCGGCGCTGCCGTTCCTGTTCATCTTCAACACCGATCTGTTGCTGATAAACGTGGGCTGGGGGCAGGGGATATTCGTCTTCATAACGGCGACCGTCGCGATGCTTTTGTTCGCGGCGGCGACGCAGGGCTGGTTCCTGACCCGCAACCGCATCTACGAGACCATTGCACTGCTGCTGGTGGCCTTCACCTTCTTCCGCCCGGGCTTCTGGATGGACATGGTCGCGCCGCCCTTCGTCGACGTGCCGCCCGCCGCGATCGAACAGGCGGCCATGGACACGGCGGTGGGCGAGAACCTGCGCCTGCAGGTCAGCGGCCTGAACGCCGTGGGCGATCCGGTCACGTTCACCGCGCTGCTGCCGGTGGGTGAAGGCGAGACCGGCCAGGACCGTCTGTTCGCGTCGGGGCTGGAATACGTCATCAACGGCGACGAGGTGATCGTCGACAACGTCGCCTTCGGCAGTCCGGCGGCCGAAGCCGGCTTTGATTGGGACCAGACGGTCGAGCGCGTGCGCGTGCCGGCCGACCAGCCATCGAAATACTGGATGTTCATCCCCGGCCTGCTGCTGCTGGGCCTGGTGGTGATGCTCCAGCGCGGGCGCGCACGCCCCGCGCCGGCAACCGCATGAGGAGCCCCGCCGATGTTTGACAAGATCCTGCTTCCCATCGATATCAACCACCCCGAAAGCTGGGAAAAGGCGATCCCCGCAGCGCTGCAATGCTCTGGAGAAGGAGGAGAGATCCATCTTCTGGGTATCGTGCACGACCTGGGCGTCGGGGTTGTGTCCACCTTCCTGCCAGCGGATTTCGAGAAGAAGGCGATGGAAGGGCTGAAGGCCGCCTTGGGCGATCTGGTCCGCAAGGCGTTTCCCGCCGGCAGCAAGGTGCAGACCCATGTCGGCCACGGCCATGTACCGGAAACCATTCTCCGCATCGCCGATCAGGTCGGAGCCGACCTGATCGTCATGTCCTCGCACCCGCCAAGCGACCTGCGCAGCATGCTGGTGGGCTCTTACGCGGACAAGGTGGTGCATCACGCGCCAATCCCCGTCCTGACCGTTCGCTGACGGTCGGGGCGTCAACAACAAGAAAGCAGATAAACCTATGACCCCCTTTGCGATCGCCGGCATCCAGATGCATGTCGCCGCCCTGCATTCCAATGTCGAGGCGATGCTGCATCGCCTGGACGTGCTGATGGCGCGGTTTCCCTGGACCCAGATGGTGGTGTTTTCCGAGCTGGCGGCGTTCGGCCCGCTGGATCGCTACGCGCAGCCCTTTCCGAACGAGACGCTGACCACGTTCCAGGAAGCGGCGCGTCGCCATGGCGTCTGGCTGCTGCCCGGGTCGATGTTCGAAAAGCGCGCGGACGGGCGGATCTTCAACACCGCGGTCGTCATCAACCCGCAGGGCGAGATCATCGCGCAATATTCCAAGATGTTCCCGTTCCGGCCCTACGAGGCAGGCATCTCGGCGGGCACCGAATTCTGCATCTTCGACGTGCCCGATGTGGGCCGCTTCGGCGTGTCGATCTGCTATGACATCTGGTTCCCGGAAACCACGCGTCATCTGACCAGCCATGGGGTCGAGGTGCTGCTGAACCCGGTGCTGACCGGCACCACCGACCGCGACGCCGAGATCGCCATCGCGCGGGCGACCGCGGCGCAATTCCAGTGCTATGTCTTTGCCATCAACGGGCTGGCTGCAGGTGGTGTCGGCAAGTCGCTGGTCGTTGACCCGTCGGCGATGGTTCTGCACCAGTCGGGCGGGCAAGAGGATATGTTCCCCATCGAGGTGGATCTGGACCTTGTGCGACGTCAGCGCGAAACCGGTCTCAAGGGGCTCGGTCAGGTGTTGAAAAGCTTCCGTGACCGGGACGTCGATTTTCCCGTCTACGATCGCAACAGTGGCGCGGATGCCTATCTGCACACACTGGGCGAGTTGCGGATCCCCACCAAGGGCGACCAGGGCGGTGTGAAGGTTCCCGATCCACGCGCCGCATTGGGCTACAGCGAAACCGCCGATCGGCCGGCGCTGAACTTTGCCGCTTTCAAGGGCAAGACCGGCACCGACTGAATGATCCAGCAACGCAGATCACGGGACATGCGTCGCTAGGGTTCGAGCTTTGGGAGGAAGCGCGATGAATCTGCAGCACGACGTCAAGAAACTGCCTTCGGTCAGCGACTACTACAGCGCGACGCAATTGCGCGCGGACCGTTGGAGCGCGTTGCGCGAAACGGCGGAATCGATGCTGGTCCACGGGGTCGAAGGACGGCAGGGCAGCAAGCTGCTCAAGACCGCCGAAACGCTGCTGGATGCGCTTGCCCCGATCGAGCTTTACTGGGCTTTCCCGGGGCTGCATGCCTTCGAGCATCTGCGCAGGTTGCTGGACCACCGCAACATCGAGGACCTGGCCACCGCGGTGCGCCGGGTCGCGCGGGCGTTGACCTCGGGCGCCTACCGGCGTCGCACGGTTCCCGTGGGGGGCGACGAGCTCGACAACGAGGATTTCGAGGACGACAGCACGCTGGCGCCCGAGGATCGGGCCCTTGGGCGGCCCTATTTCGAAGTGCTGATCGTCGACAACGTCAACGAGCATCAGGAACGGTTTCTGCGCAACAACCTGCACCGCGTGCGCCGCGCCGAGGACCCGTTCATCTACGAGCCGGTCGTCGTGCCCAGCCTCGAAGATGCGCTGATGGGTATCCTGTTCAACTACAACGTTCAGGCGGTGATCGTGCGTCCCGGTCTGGTGCTCAAGTCCAAGAACGCGTTGCCGATCATCCAGCAATATCTCAGCCGTCTGAACGAGGATGAGGATGTCGACGCGCTTCAACCCTATGAATATGGCCCCGAGGCCTGCCGGCTGATCGCAAAGGTGCGTCCCGAACTGGACGCCTACCTGATCACCGACCGGTCGGCCGAGGATATCGCCGGGCTCGACCTGGGCCGTTGCCGGCGGGTGTTCTACAACCAGGAGGATTTCCTGGAGCTGCACCTGAACATCCTGCGTGGGGTGAACCGGCGCTACAAGACGCCGTTCTTCACGGCGCTCAAGGAGTATTCCAAGCAGCCCACCGGTGTCTTTCACGCCATGCCCATCAGCCGCGGCAAGTCGATCAGCCGCAGCCACTGGATCCAGGACATGGGCGCGTTTTATGGGCCCAACATCTTTCTGGCCGAAACCTCGGCCACCAGCGGCGGGTTGGACAGTCTTCTGGAACCCAAGGGCCCGATCAAGGAAGCGCAAGACATGGCGGCGCGGGCCTTCGGATCGAAACAAACGTTCTTTGCCACCAACGGTACCTCGACCTGCAACAAGATCGTTGTCCAAGCCCTTGTCCGGCCAGGAGATATCGTGCTGGTCGATCGCGACTGCCACAAATCGCACCACTACGGCATGGTGCTGGCCGGTGCCAACGTCGTCTATATGGACAGCTATCCGTTGCACGAATACTCGATGTACGGCGCAGTTCCGTTGCACGAGGTCAAGCACACGCTGCTCAAGCTGAAGGCGGCAGGCAAGCTGGATCGTGTCCGCATGGTGCTGCTGACCAACTGCACCTTCGACGGGCTGATCTACAACGTCGAACGCGTCATGGAAGAATGCCTGGCGATCAAGAAGGACCTGGTGTTCCTGTGGGACGAAGCCTGGTTCGCCTTCGCACGGTTCAGCCCGACCTACCGCCGCCGAACCGCGATGTCCGTCGCCAATACGATGCGTGAAAGGCTGGCAGATGCCGGCTACCGGCTGGAATGGGAAAAGCAGCAGGAAAAGCTGAAGGACGCAGACGATGCGACACTGCTCAAGACCCGGCTGATCCCACCGCCCGATGCCCGCGTCCGCGTCTATGCCACGCAATCCACGCACAAGACGCTGACCTCGCTGCGGCAGGGGTCGATGATTCACGTCAACGACATGGACTTCAAGGGCGAGGTCGAACAGGCCTTTCACGAAGCCTACATGACCCACACGTCGACATCGCCCAACTACCAGATCATCGCCTCGTTGGACGTCGGTCGGCGGCAGGTCGAACTGGAAGGGTTCGAGTTTGTCCAGCGCCAGGTCGAAAGCGCGATGGCGATCCGCCGCGCCGTGGCCACCCACCCGCTGCTGCGCAAGTATTTCCGGGTGCTGACCCCGTCGGACATGATCCCGGCCGAATACCGCGAAAGCGGAATCCAGTCCTATTTCAACGCCGACGAAGGCTGGTCCGACAAGTGGGAAATCTGGGCCAAGGACGAGTTCGTGCTGGACCCGACCCGCGTGACATTGGCCGTCGGCGGCACCGGCTGGGATGGCGACACCTTCAAGACCAAGATCCTGATGGACAAGTACGGCATCCAGATCAACAAGACGTCGCGCAACTCGGTCCTGTTCATGACCAATATCGGCACGACCCGGTCTTCGGTCGCGTACCTGATCGAAGTGCTGGTCGAGATCGCCAAGGATCTCGACGACCTGCTGGACGACGCGTCGCGGATGGAGCGGCTGTCCTTCGAAAAGCGCGTGTCGGCGCTGGTCGAACACGTGCCGCCGCTGCCCGATTTCAGCCGCTTCCACGATGCCTTCCGCTCGGGCGGGGAAACGCCCGAGGGCGATATCCGCAAGGCGTTCTTCCTCGCCTACAACGAAGAGAACTGCGACTATCTCGATCTGGACGACAAGCTGGTTGCACGCCTCGAGGGGGGCGAGGAACTGGTTTCGGCCTCTTTCATCATTCCCTATCCGCCGGGTTTCCCGATCCTGGTGCCCGGCCAGGTCATCAGCCCCGAAATCCTGTCATTCATGCGTGCGTTGGATGTCAGCGAAATCCACGGATACCGACCCGACCTGGGCTTGCGCGTCTTTACCGCCAAGGCCCTCAAGGCACTGACCAAGAAGTCGAAGTAGAGAGGACATTTCATGCCAAAGAAGACCTTGAAGAACATCTCGGAAATTCGGCGGTTCTTCCATACCAACAAAGACCCGATCTATTTCGTCTCTGCCACGAACTTCAACCTTCTGGGCCTGGACGAGTGGGTGAAGAACTTCACCTACATCTGCTACATGGATTGCTTCGACGGTCGGCACCCCAACGTCTTCGTGCCCACCGAGATGCCGCATGACGAGTTTCAGTCGATCGAGGACATCAACAACTACCTGTTGCAGCACAAGGAAGTGGTCGACCTGGTCAAGCGCCGGGGCGGAAAGCCGAAATTCGTCTTTCTGATGTTCGACGAAACAACCGAAAAGCTGGCCAAGGAACTGGGCGGCGAGGTCTGGTTCCCCAAGGCCAAGCTGCGCACCGCGATGGACAACAAGATCGAAACCGTGCGCATCGGCAACAAGGCAGGCGTGCCTTCGGTGCCGAACACCCTGAGCGAGGTCAAAAGCTACGAACACCTGCGCCAGCTGTGCGACAAGGCCAAGATCGGACACGACCTGGTGCTGCAATCGGCTTTCGGTGACAGCGGCCACACCACGTTCTTCATCAAGTCCGAAGCCGATTTCCGCCGACACGAACACGAGATCGTCGGCGAGGGCGAGATCAAGATCATGAAGCGGATCGATTGCCGCGGATCGGCGATCGAGGCCTGCGCCACCAAGGAAGGCACCATCGTCGGCCCGCTGATGACCGAACTGGTAGGTTTCAAGGAACTGACGCCCTATCGCGGCGGCTGGTGCGGCAACGAGATATTCTCTACCGCCTTCCCGCCCAAGACCCGGCAAAAAGCGCGCGAACTGACCTTCAAGTTCGGCGAACAGCTGCGCAAGGAAGGCTATCGCGGCTATTTCGAGCTGGATTTCCTGATCGACAAGAAGACCGGCGATCTGTGGCTGGGCGAGCTCAACCCCCGCATCACCGGGGCCAGCTCGATGACCAATCACGCGGCCTTTGCCCATGCCGACGCGCCACTGTTCCTGTTCCACCTGCTCGAGTTCTCGAAAAAGGCCTTCAACCTGGACGTCGACGAACTGAACGCCCGCTGGTCCGATCCCGACATGATCGACAGTTGGTCGCAGATGGTCATCAAGCACACCGAGGATAATGTCGATATCATCACCCATGCACCGCAATCGGGCATCTACAAGATGCTCGAGGACGGCCGGGTCGTGTTCGACCGTTTCGACTACCACCGCCGCGCGGTGGGCGACAACGAAGCGTTCTTTCTGCGCATCTCGAATGCTGGCGACTACCGTTACGAAGGCGCCGATCTGGGCATCCTGGTGCGCCGTGGCCGGTCGATGACGGGCGGCTTCAAGCTGACCGAAGACAGCAAGCGCTGGATCCATGGCATCAAGCAAAGCTACTCTGCGCGCCCGCTGCCGTCGGCCCAGGCCTTCGAGGATCCTGCCTTCAAGATCATGTAGGCGGTTCGAACCCTTGCCGCGCGGCCCGAGATTCGGGCCGCGCTTCTTGTCGGGCCCGGCTTGCGGTATCAAGGAACCATGTCCGTCGAGTTTCGCGCCATAAACGAAGATGCGCCCGGTCCCAAATGGGCCGCGCAGTTCGCCGAGTACTGGCCGTCCTATTCCGAGTGGTGGGCGCGCGAGGGCGTCACGTCGCGACCGACCTACCTGGAATCGCTCCGCGCCATTCGCCGGCACATGCCCGAGATCGCGGGCCTGTACGAAGCGCTGTGCGAACTGGCGGGCGGCAGCGACCGCGCCGCGCGGTTTCTCAGCTTCTATTGCCCGCCGCGCTATCTGGCGGGCTGTTCCCAGGCGATCTGGCCGGGCGACGAGCCGCTGCTGGTGCGGAATTACGACTATGACAAGGATGCCTTTGACGCCATCGTGCTCAAGACCAACTGGCTGGGACGGGGCGTGATCGGGTTGTCGGACGGGCTCTTCGGGCTGGTCGACGGGATGAACGATGCCGGCCTTGCCGCTTCGCTGACTTTCGGCGGCCGGCGCGAGGTGGGCGAAGGTTTCGGTGTCCCCCTGATCCTGCGTTACATCCTGCAGACCTGCACGACCGCCGCCGAGGCGCGCGAGGTCTTGAAACGGCTACCCAGCCACATGAGTTACAACGTGACGGTTCTGGACGCCGATCGCCGCTATCTGACGGCCTATCTCAGTCCTGACCGACCGACCGTGGTGACCCGCGCGGCGGTGGCGACCAACCACCAGGAACGGGTGGAATGGTCAAGCCACGCCCGGTTCACCGCCACGGTCGAACGGGAACGCTATCTGTTGCAGAGGCTGACCTTGCATCCGGAAACGCAGGACCGGTTCATCGGCGCCTTTCTCAAGCCGCCGCTATATTCGACCGCGTTCTCCTCGGGTTTCGGCACGCTCTACACGGCCGCCTACCGGCCCAGGGCGGGCACGCTGGACATACACTGGCCGGACCGGATCTGGTCCAAGGGCTTTGACCGCTTCGAAGAGGACGCTGTTCGCGTCGTATACCCGTCGCAGTCCAGCCACGCGGTGTCGTGAAACCCGGGGATTGCGTCTTTCCGCGCGGCGGGGCACCAATCGGCGCAGGACATTCAGCGACGGGGGGCACTATGTTGAATATCGGGTTACTGGGGGCGGGCCGCATTGCCGCGGTGCATGCCCGGACCATCTTTGCGCATCCCGCAAGCCAGCTTGCCGCGGTGTCGGATTTCTTGCCGGAAGCGGCGCAAAAACTGGCCAGTGAATTCGGTGCCGAGGCGCGCAGCACCGAAGACATCATCGCCGACCCGGCGATCGATGCCGTTCTGATCGCAACCCCGACCGATACCCATTCCGACCTGATCGAAGCCGCCACATCGGCGGGCAAGGCGGTTTTGTGCGAAAAACCGGTCGATCTGAACATCGACCGTGCGCGAACCTGCCAAGCCCGCGTCGCGGCAACGGGGCGCCCGGTGATGATCGGTTTCAACCGCCGCTTCGATCCGAACTTCGCCCTGCTCAGGACGTCCTTGGAGGCGGGCGAAATCGGCGTACCCGAATTGCTTTCGATCACCTCGTTCGATCCCGCGCCGCCGCCACTTGGCTATGTCAGGGCGTCCGGTGGCATGTTCCGCGACATGATGATCCATGATTTCGACATGGCGAACTTTCTCATGGGCGCGGCGCCGGTATCGGTCATGGCCGTGGGCGCATCTTTGGTCGATCCGCAGATTGGCGCGGCGGGGGATGTGGACACCGCCGTGGTCACGTTGCGTTATTCCGACGGGCGGATCGCTGTCATCCGGAATTCGCGCCGTGCCGCCTATGGGTACGACCAGCGGGTCGAAATCCTGGGCTCTGACGGGATGCTGCAGGCCGAAAACGTGCTCGAGAACACGGTGGTGAAATCCACGGCACATGGCGTCACCGGGGCCAAGCCGAAATACTTCTTCCTGGAACGCTACATGCCGGCCTTCACGGCGGAATGGGACGCTTTCGTCAAGGCCGTAGAGGACGGCGGCGCCATGCCGGTGACGCTGGATGACGGCGTTGCCGCGCTGGCCATGGCCGAGGCCGCGACGCGGTCGCATCAGGCCGGTCAGCCGATCGCGCTGGCGGATATCTGATCCGGCCAGCGTTCCGCCCTTGACGTGGGGATCAACGGCAACCGGCAACCGCTCAGGCAAGGCCGCTGCGCGGTCTCGGCATCGAACTCCCGGGCTTTGGCGCATGACGCGTGTGTTCAGAGACCGCGCAACATCGCCAGGATGCGGTCGGACAGCAGGTCGAGCGCCGCGCCTGTCGCGGAAGACACGCCCGACGCATCGGCCGAAGGCAGGGGGGTGGTCACCGAATAGCGTTCGATGCGGTCGCGCACCACCTGATCGGCCGACGTGACGGCCACTTGCGCCGACAGTTCGAATTGCCCGTCGGCTCGTGCAAGCATGCGGTCGATGCGCACCACGAGTTGGGCCTGAGCCCGGTCGAACAACGGCCAGGGTTCGGCGGCCACGGTCGCCGTGGACCCTTCGTCAAGGCTGCGCGCCAGCCGGTCGGTGTAGGCGCGCGCCGGCTCGTCGGCCCAATCGGCATCGCCGAGCACGACGATCGAGCCGTCTTCGGACTGGATCATGACATCGGGACCGCTGGCATGGGCCGGCAGCACGAGGTCTTTCAGCTCGATGCTTGCCAGGCGCAGGCGCACCTGGGTTTCCGGCTTTGGTGGATCGATGATGTAGCGGGCGGTACCGTCGCCGCATGCGGCCAGGCCGCAAGCCAGGCCAAGGGAAAGCAGGAAGCGTTTCATCATCACCGTCCGAATAGCAGGGAATTGGGGTTGCGTTCGATCTCGCGCGCCAACCGCGACACGGCGCGGGCGGCGTCGCTGACATCGCGCAAGGCGGTCAGGGTGCCGGCATTGAAGGTCGACCGGTCGCCATAGCTGTTGACCAGGGTTTCGGCCTGCCGCACCAGCTGGTTCAGTCGCGTCGACAGTTCCGGCAGGTCCGACGCCGCCTTGGCAATGGCATCCGCCGCATCGCGGGCCGAGGCCAGCGTTTCGTTGACATTCTCGACCGTGCCACCGGCGCGCAGATCGGCCAGCGCGGCCTCGACCTGTTCCAGCGCGCCGGTCAGCGCGACCGGAAGCTGTTTCGTGTCGTCCGACGACACCAGCGCATCGGCACTGGCCAGCACGCGGTTTGCCGAGGCCACCAGTTCGTCAAGCGGCAGGGCATTGGCCTTTTCGGCGACCGCTCCCAGGTCCTCGACCAACTGCGGAAGACCTTCGGTGGAGGCCGACAGATCGGCGGCCACTTCGTCGGCTTTGCGCAACGCGTTTGTCAGCGCCTCGACCGCGCCTTGTTCGCGCAGTTCGCCCATGATGCCGCGGGCATCGGTCACCGCCAGTTCGACTTCGGTCAGCGCCTTGGTCAGGGTTTCGGGCAGGGCCCGGGTGTTGTCATCGGCAATCAATGCGTCGGCGTTGTCGAGCACGCGGTTTGCCGAGGCGACAAGGTCTTCGACCGCAAGGCCGTTGGCTTTGGTCGCAACCGCGTTCAGATCGGCGATGAGCTGCGGCAGGCCTTCGGTGGCGGTCGAAACATCCTTGGCCACCTGGTCGGCGCTGCGCAGCGCATCGGTCAGCGCCTGGGCCGCGTCCTGTTCACGCAAGTCGGCAACAACGGTGCGCAAGTCGTTGATCGTGCTTCGCAATTCTTCGGGTATCGCCTGGGTATCCTCGGACGCGATCAGGCTTCGGGTATCCTCGATCAGCGCCAGAACGGCGTCGGGTGCCTGACGCGTTCCCTCGGCGCGGGCCACATCCTCGACCGCGTTCATCAGGCTGATCGCCTGGTTCAGCAGATCTTCGATCGGCAGGGCATCCAGTCGGTCCAGCACGCCCTGTGCCGTCGTGGCGAAATCGGGCAAATCGGATTCGACGCTGGGCAGGATCGGATAGGGATCGGCATTGGTGTCGAGCGCCGAGAACGGCGCATCGGCCACCTCGACGAGTTCGACGATCAGATTGCCGCCGAACAAGCCCGACGCCCCCAGCCGCGCGCGCAAGCCATTGGCGACGGCGCCCGAGAAGAACCGGATCACGTCCTCCTGCGCCATCTCGACCGGCAGGCCCATGCGTTGCGGGTCGATGGCGATATCGGCCTTGAGGCCCAGCACGACACCGAACTCGGTCTGCTCCAGTTCCGACCGCAGGGCGCGCACCTGTCCGACCGGCAGGCCGCGATAGGTAACATCGGCACCGTTCGTCAGGCCCGACACGGATTCGCCGAACACCACGGTGAAACTGACGGTGTTGTCGTCAAGCGCGAGAAAGGGTCGGCGACGCGCCTCTTCCTCGTCGGGGTAGAGATCGAAAACCTGGCCCGCTTCGATCGGTCCGCCGCCGGAATAGATCGTCTCGAAGCTGACACCACCGGTCACCAGCGAGGCCAGGCTGTCCACATCCAGTTGGAAGCCGGACGTGCCGAGCGAGACACTGAAGCCGGATGCGTCCCAGAACCGCGTCGCCTGCGAGACAAGCCGGTCATGCGGCGCCTCGATGAAGGCGTCGATCAGGATCGCGTCGCCGGTTGCGGTCAGGCGCGGCTGTTCCAGCTGGCCCACCTCGATCCCGCGATAAAGGATGGGTGCCCCGGCGCTGACCGACGTTCCGTCATTTGTACGCAAGACGATCCTGGTTCCGTTCTCGCCCGGCTGCACCAGTGGCGGTTGTGCGGCGCCGCGAAAGCTCAGTTGCGGGGTGCCGGGGTTCTGATCCCAGCCGCCGGCGATGTAGACCCCGGACAGGACGGTGGACAGGCCCGATATGCCACGCGCCGATACCTGTGGACGGACGATCCAGAAGGTCGCCTCATCATCGAGAAAGGGCACGACCTCGTTGTCTACTCGGACATCGACCTTGACCTCGGCCAGATCCTCGGTGAAGCCCACTTTCTCCACCGTGCCGATCACCACGTCGCGGTAGCGCAACGTGGTTTCGCCTTCGGCGATGCCGGCCGCTTCGGGGAAGGTGATCTCGATCAGCGTGCCACGGTCGGCGTAGTTCTGCCAGGCGATCCCCAGCGACGCGACCAGCGCCATCAACGGCACCAGCCAGACAACCGACAGGTTGCGCCAGGCCGACCGTTTCGGCGGGTTCACCCGCATTTCTGCCGGTTGCTTTTCGGTCACGTATCGGGATCCTCGTTGGTGTCCCAGATCGTCCTGGGATCGAAGCTCAGTGCCGACAGCATGGTGAACGCCACCGACAAGGCGAAACTGGCCGCGGCGATGCCGGGATTGATGGTTGCCACGAAGTCCAGTTGCACAAGGGCGGACAGGATCGCAACCACAAACACATCGATCATCGACCAGCGGCCGATGAATTCCACGACCTCGTACATGTGCAGCCGTGTATGGGCCGGGGTCGTCCAGTCGCGCTGGATCGACAGGGCCAGCCAGGCGATCGCGATGAACTTGCCCACCGGGATGATGACCGAAGCGAAGAACACGATAAAGGCGACAGCGTAGGAGCCATGGTGGATCAACTCGATGACGCCGCCGACGATGGTGCTTTCCTTTTCCCGCCCGAAGGTCGAGGTGCGCAGCATAGGATAGACATTGGCCGGAATGTAGACCACCAGCCCTGCGAACAGCCAGGCCCAGACCTTTTGCAGGCTGCCCGGCTCACGGCTGCTCAGCGGCCGCCCGCAGCGGCTGCAGAGCTCGGCATCGGGATGGTGGACCTTGCCGCATTCCAGGCAACCCACCAATCCGGCCTCGCGCGCGGTCAGGACCGGCTGCGTTGTTCCAGCGTTTGCCATACGGTGAACCTGCACATGACGGTGTCGTTCAGCACGACGATCAGAACCAACCCGACGAATGCCCAGAACGCCGGTCCCAACGACACCTGCGCCAGCCCGGTGACCTTCACCAGCGCCACGGCGACCCCGATGATGAAGATTTCGGCCATCGCCCAGGGCTTCATCGCTTCGGCCCAGCGAAAGGCGCGTCCTGCATAGCGCGCCGGGCGGTGGCCGATCGCCATCGGGGCAAAGACATAGGCCAGCAGGGCGAAGCGCGCCACCGGCAGAACGACGATCAGCGCGGCGACCGCGATGGACAGGGGCAGCATCAGGCCGCCGGAGAACGCAAAGATCGCGTCCCAGACCGAACTGCGATTGCCCAGACCCTGCGCGTTGAGTTCGAGAAAGGGAAAGAACACCGCCGCACCCAGCAGTACCAGAGCGGTGGCCGCAAGCATCAGGATCTGCGTCATCGCGCCTTGCCTGGGCGCCATCAGCGTCGCACCGCAGCGCACACAGCTTGCCCGGTCGCCCGGCGGAACCGGAACCAGCCGATGCAGTGCATCGCAAGTCGGGCAGGCGACCAGGTTTTCCAGATCGCCCAGTGTATCGGTTTCTTGTTCCGGCATGGTCAGGTCCGCTCTGCGGATGATTCCGAACGGATATCATACCGGTCGGACGCGCGTAAGCGGCCAAGCGTATGCCGGACAGGGCCATGACCAGAGCGTCGGGCGTGGCGCGACCGCCACGCCGCAGCGTCAGGCAGCCTTGCGCTGGCTGCCGCCCGACGGCATCGGCGCATTCGGGCGCGGGCTCAGCGGCACGACGTTTTCGGCCGCCCCGCGGTTCGCGGCGACGATCAGTGCGCGCAGGATCGCAAAGGTCAAGACCAGCGACGCAGCGCTGGTCAATTCGACGCCAGCCGACAGGAACGACGACAAGCCGAGCGCGGATGTTGCGATCTTCCACAAGCCGGCGAGGGTTGCGGTGATGGCCAGAGGCAGAAAGCCGGTCAGAAGCGAGACCATGATGCCCTGCAGGGTTTCTCCGCGCAGCCAGCTGTCGGGCCGCGCCTTCATGGTTGTGGCGTAGATCGCGCAGACCAGTCCGAAGCAGAACAGGCTGGTGGCAAGGGCAAAGACGTGTGACATTTCAGAAGGTTCCGGAGACGCGCATGACAGGGACGGGATATGGGCAACGGGCGACGGCGTCGGTTCGTCCGGTGATTTCATGTGCCGTCGTGCCAGGCCGGCGCAAGCGCCGAGGCAATGACGGATGAGCGCGCGCGGCCAGATCGCCGAACCAAGGGAAATCCGCGGTGTGCAGCGACCGGCGCCGTGATGTCGGAAGGAAGGGCAGGCAGGCCTGTAAGCCGTGCATCTTCGATGGTACCCGCGCCACGCCGGCTGGCCCCATCGGCGAGCGGAACACGTGGCGAAAACAGCCTCCATGCTTAATCCAGCGGCTGATTTCTGTCCAGTTCGTAGTACTGGGTAGAACGCCGCTCGGACGGCAGCCGGACAGGGCCTGTCTAACCGGTTGCGCGACGCGCAGATTCCACCTTCGTGTCCGCGAAACTGGCGCAAAGGGCGGCGATTTCGGCGCGCGTTCCCATGATGCAGGCGCCGGTCGACAGCGCATCGGCCAGGGCTGCGGAACGCGACGAGATACTGATGGCGCGCCAGTGCAAGGGGACGCTGTCACCTGTGCGGGGATCAAGAATATGGGCGCTTGTCTGGTTGCCGCCGAACGTCATGCCAAGCGGTGCCGAGGTGGCCAGCGCGCGTGCCTTGAGACCGACCTGGCCACCCTGTTCGAGGCGCACAGGCCAGGGATTGCCGGTATCCGGCTCACCACCCAGAGCGAAGATTTCGCCGGTGTCGATCAGAATGTTGCTCAGTCCCCGGTCGGTCAGCCAATCGGCGATCCGGTCGGCGATGTAGCCCTGCGCGATGCCGTTCAGGGTGATCTGCATGCCCGGCTGCATGGCGACGAGATCCGGCGCCAGCCGTATCCGTTTCCATCCGGTTCGGGCCAAAGCAATTGACCGCGCCTGCGGCGACAGCGTTTCGCCGCGCTCGGTCGCGTCTGCATGCGCCCGCCACAACGTCTGGACGGTCGGATCGAACAGCCCGCCGCTTGCGGCATGAACCGCATCGGCGATCGACAGGCATTCCAGCAACTCGGGAGGCGGTGCGGCCAGCTGTGCGTCGGCGTTCAACCGGGACAGGGCCGAGTCCGGCCGGTAAAGGCTGAAAATCCCTTCGAGCCGCGCGATTTCGGACAGGGCGCCCCTGGCGATCCGCGCCGCGTCGGGATGGGACAGGCGCAACGACACGCGCGCACCAAGCGCCACGCCGGTTTCGACATGCAAGGGAACGGCTTGTGTCGAAAAGGGAAACAGACCGCAGGCGGCGGAAATCGCGAGAAAGCGGCGTTTGGTCAGCATGGTCATCCTCCCGACCGTTCGGACAGCGCCTTGAGACGCCGTTTGAAATCGCTGTCGTCCTCGGCCTCGGCGCCATCCGAGACCGGCGCCATCACGGCTTCGTCCGGTATCTGCGCGACCCGCATCACGGTGCCGCCGTTGTCCGCGCGGAACGCTTCCGCCGCGGCCGGATCGGAGAATGGCACCAGTTCCGGCGCGCCCATCCCGCCATCGCGGGTCGAGCCGACGACCAGATGGGCGTCTTCGAGGGCGATCCAGTTGGTCGCGCCCGGTTCGGACCATTGCGCGCCCGCGGCGCCCATGTCGTTGACCCAGACGGCCAGGATCGTGTGGGTCTGTTCGGGCAGGCGGGTATAGGCGACCGCATCGCGCACCTGGCTGAAGAACAGCGGCGCGCCCGGCAGCCCCTCGAGATGTACCTGCGCCTTGGGGCCTTCGTGTTCGGTCAGGTTCATCTGGCAGAAATGGCCCACCGCATCGGGCGTGAGTGCCACTGGATCGACGGCTTGGGCGATCTCTTCGCGGCAGGCGGCCAGGCCCAGGACAAGCAGAAGAAAGATGGGTCTCATGGATCGACCTTTCGGAAGGCGAGCCCGGCCAAGGCCAGGGCGAAAGCCGGCCAAAGCAGGACAGGCAGCAGGGATTGCCACAAGGCGATCGTCCCCGCGGCGCCGCCGATCCCGCCGGCGACGGACATCGCGCCGGACGCCGTCAGGTTGAACAGCCGGAAGGCGTCTGCGGGATTGGCCAACAGGGCAAACGGAAAGACTTCGGTCGTGAACCAGCCGCCGCCATCGGCGACGATGGCCGCCAGCAGCGCGAGGTCGTAGAGCACAACCAGCCCCAGCCACAGCCCGATGGCCAGCCCCGCCGCGCCCGAGGGGCGCCGCGCCAGCGCCGACAGGCCATAGCCCGCACCGAGGAAGGTGGCGCCCAGCAGGATCGACGACCAGGTCAGCCGCCAGAGCGCCGCCAGCCCTTCGGCCGAGCCGCCGCCCAGCGACAGCGACACCGCCGCGGCCAGGCCGTATCCCACGACCACCGCCAGCGCCAGAATGGCGAGATGCGCCAGCAGCTTGCCCAGCAGCACTTCAAGCCGGCTGATCGGGTAGGTCAGCAGCAAGGGCAGGGTGCCGCGTTCGACCTCACCCGCGATGGCGTCGAAGCTCATCAACAGCGCCAGCAGCGGCACCAGGTAGACCGACAGCGAGGTCAGCGAGGCGATGGTGACGGTCAGCCGGTCTACCCCCAGCCCGCCGCTGGTGGGGGCCGATCCGACCGCGGCCAGAACCAGCGAAAACACGGCCATCAGCACCAGCGCAATGGCAACCCAGCGGTTGCGGATGGCGATGCGCGTCTCGCTGCGCGCGGTGGCGAGGATGCGTTTCATCATTGGCCCGTCCTCCCGCTGAAATGGCTATAGATGTCTTCCAGGCTGGGTGGCAGAACCTCGAGCTCAGCCACCTTGTCGCCCAGTTCCGCCACCCGGGCCAGCGTCGCCAGCTTGTCGTCCTGCGAACAGGACAAGTGCAACGCGTTGCCGACGCGGATCGCGCCGGGCAGGTGATCGGCGATGTCGCTGGCATAGCCATTATGGGGCGTGATGTGCAGCGCGACCGGCAGATCGGCCCGGCGTCGCAATTCGGCCAGGCTGCCGTCCGATACAAGCTGCCCGTCCGACAGGATGACGATGCGATCGGTACGGGCCTCGACCTCGGTCAGGGCGTGCGAGGACAGCAGGATCGACGCGCCGTCGGCGGCCAGTTCGTCCAGCAGCGCGTAGAACCGCCGTCGCGACACCGGATCGAGCCCGGATGTCGGTTCGTCCAGCACCAGCAGGCGGGGATGGCCGATCAGCGCCTGGGCCAGGCCGACGCGCTGTCGCATGCCCTTGGAATAGGTGCCGATCCGGCGTTTGGCGGCGTCTTGCAAGCCGACGCGGGCCAGCAGATCGGCGGCCTGGCGCGGGTTTTCGCCACGCAGGATCAGGTAGTGTTGCAACTGCTCCAGCCCTGTCAGGGCCGGGTGAAAGGCGACGTTTTCCGGCAGATAGGCCACCTGCCGCCGTGCTTCGGGCGATCCGGGCTTGTGGCCCAGAACCGACACGGCGCCTTCGCTGGGCGCGATCAGCCCCAGCACCGTCTTGATCAGCGTCGACTTGCCGGCACCGTTATGGCCCAGCAGCGCCACCCGTTCGGCGGGGGCCACGTCGAAGGACACGGATTTCAGCGCGGTGACCGCGCCGAACCGCTTAGTGAGAGCCGAGATCGTCAGGGTCGAAGTCATCGTTCGCGCTTTCGTCCCATCGTCCGGCGACCGCCGCTTCGATGGCGGCCAGGTCGTCGGGGACGGGAATTGTAATGGGTTTCATCGCCGGGTGGCTGTCCACGACGCCTCCGGGCAGTGTAGCCGGGAACGACGATTGCGACCAGCGCACCAGTTGAACGGCCGGCGAGCCGATCAGCAGGGCAGCGGCGGGTTGCGACCACAGGATGTGGTCCATCAGGTCGTTGGGGCGGAACACGTTGTCGGCCGCGCCGTCGCCATTCAGGTCGTAACCCGGATGGTCCGACCAGAAATTGCCACGGCCCTCAAAGCTCCACTCCACCATCTTGGTGCCGACGTAACGCACCTGTTCACGGTTTCCGATAAACGCGTTTTCGGTCAACACGTTGCGTTCCGAGCCTGCAGTGAAGTGGATGCCGATTTCGCAGCCCTCGAAGCGGTTGTCGTAGATCAGGTTCTTGTGAGCGTTGTAGATGAACAGGCATTTCTGCGTGCCGCCGCGCACCAGGTTGCCGCTGATATCGGCGCTGTTGGAATAGTTCAGCATCAACCCGTGGTTGCGATCGCCAAGGCTCAGGTTGTCCTTCACCACCACGTTGTTGGAATACATGACGGCAAAGCCCAGGCGATTGCCGATGCTGACATTGCCCACGACCTCGCTGTTGTGGGTGTACATGTAGTGGACGGCAAAGCGCAGGTCCCGGAAGGTGTTGTTGCGGAAGATGTTCTTTTTCGAGGTGTTGGCGAAGATGCCGTCGCGGCCGTAGCGGACCGAATTGCCTTCGACCACCGCACCGGGGCTGTTCCAGACATAGATGCCGTTGCCGCGGTCGTTGAGACGCGGCTGCAGTGTGCCCTCGATGGTGTTGCCGATGACGCGGGCGTCGTGGCCGCCATGGATGTCGACGCCATGCAGGTTGCCCAGAACGCGGTTGTTTTCGATCAGCGCGCGGTCGGCCTTCTTGTGGATCTTGATTCCCGCATCCAGGTCCTGGCTGCTCATGCCCGAACCGGTCACTGTCAGGCCGCGGATCGTCACGTCGGGTGCGTCGATGCGCACGGCGGTGCCCTGGCCCAACCCGTCGATGATCGCCTCGCCATCGCCGGCCGTCAGCGTGACGGGAACGGTGATGTGCAACGCGCCAGGGTGATGCCCCGGTTCGAGGATCAGCACATCGCCGGGGTTGGCCCCGGCGATGGCTTGTTGCAGGGCGCCCGGCGCTCCGGGCGCAATCCGAACCTCCGCCGCCCCCAGGGGCGACGCAAGCAGCAGACCGACCAGAAGTGCCAGGCGCCGGATCATCGTCACGCGTCCCGCGGTTCGACGAACATGCGGCCGCGCATTTCCATGTGCAGCGCGTGGCAGAACCACTGGCAATAGTACCAGTAGACGCCGGGCTGACCCGCGGTGAAGGTCACCGACGCGGTCGCCTGCGGCCCGACCTCCATCGCCACACCGTGGTTGCCCATGGTGAAGCCGTGGGTCAGGTCGTCGATGTCGTCAAGGTTGGTCACGTAGACCGTCACCTCGTCGCCTTCGGTCACCGTGAACTTCTCGATCGAGAAGTTGGGCGCCTGGCTCGACATGTAGACGCGTACCTTGTTGCCGTCGCGGATCACCGTGTCCTGATAGTCGTCAAGGTCCACGCCGTCGGCTTCGGCCTGCGCGCGCGCATCCTGCCACATCACGTCGTTGCGGTCCCAGGCCGATTTCGGGTTCACCTTGGAGGCATGCACGATGATGCTGTCATGCGGCTCGGCGAAGGTCGGGCCGTCATGCACCAGCGTCAGCTTGGTGTCCTCGATCACGAAGACCTGCTCGTTCTCGGGCTTGAGCGGGCCGACATTCAGGAACCGGTCCTTCGAGAACTTGTTCATCGAGATGTAGAACTTGTCCGATGCGTCCAGCGTTTCGCCTTCGGCGGTCGAGTTGTGGCCGGGCTGGTAATGCACGTCCGTCTTCGACAGGATCGGATCGACATCCGCGCCGCCATAGGCCTGCACGGCTTTCTCGAGATCCCACTGCACCACCTGGCTGTCGAGGAAGAGCGTGGTATAGCACCGCCCCTTGCCGTCGAAGCAGGTGTGAAGCGGGCCAAGGCCCAGTTCGGGTTCGCCAACCACGGCCGACCGCGGATCGGCGCCGTTGTAGAACACGTCGTCCAGCTTGCGCACGTCGATGATGCTGACGGTGGGCGACAGCTTGCCGCCGATGCACAGGTGGATCTTGTCGGGCGCCATGTTGCAGCCGTGCGGGTTGTTGGGCACCGGGATGTAGCGGGTGTAGTTCTTGTTGTTGCCCTTGCGCCCGTCGATCACCTTCACGCCGTTCAGCTCGATATAGTCGCCCTCGGCGATGCCTTTCTCGATTTCGGCGATGTTGTAGACGACCACGTGGTCCATGTCGGCCTCGGTCATCTCGGCGAGCGTCATGCCCATTTCCGAGTTGTACGAGGTCGAGAAGGCGTATTTGCCTTCGTAGTCGGCATCGGTGTTGTCGAGGTTGCCCGACACCATGACCTGCCAGGCGATCGTCATGTCGTCGGCATTCAGGGCGGTGTAGAAGTTGACGTATTCCTCGGGCTTGTCCAGCACCTTGCCGTCATTGACCATCGGTGCCTCATCCTCGCCATTGGCGAAGACATAGTTGGTGCGCGGCCATTTCTGCGGACGCAGGCCGTGGATGCCCTTGGCGTTGGGGATCTCGACGATCTTGTCGCATTTCATGACGTCGCAGCGGATCCGCGCAACGCGGGTGTTCGCCTTGTCGTTCATGAACAGGTAACGACCGTCGTACTTGCCCTCGGTAAAGGACATGTGGACGTGGTGCAGGTCGCCGTTGCGCGGGAACTCGAGACCGTTGGCGGCCAGGTATTTCTTGGTCTTCTCGGTCAGGCCTTCGGTCAGGATCTTCTTGGATTCGTTGGTGATCCCCCAGCCGGTGGCCGAACAGATGTTGAAGACCGGAACGCGCATCAGTTCGCGCATCGAGGGCACGCCGAGGATGCGCATCTCGCCGGTCTGGCCCGACGACCAGAAGCCGTAATACTCGTCGAGCTGGCCCGGGGCGACGGTCGCGCCTTCGGCTGCCTTGGCTGCGGTGGTCGAGGCGAGGGTGGCCGCGCCGATCGCGCTCCCTGCCACCAGGGCGTTGCCGCCATAGGCGCCGGCCAGCGCCGCCGTCCCGGCGGTCGCCCCCAGCAGCCCGCGGCGGGAAATCCCTGCTTTGGTTTTATCAGACATGAGTCCTTCCTTTCACTCAGTGGTTTGCGGGGTCTTGAGATTGGTGAGCGGGGTTTTGAGATTCGGATGTCCGCTCAGATCGCGCGGCATGACGGTGCCCACCGTTTCGCGCCGCTTCAGTTTCTTGATGACGACCGGGCAGGTCGACTTGGACTGGTAGAGAACCTGGCAATGCAGGCAGTTCACGCATTCGTTCGGGTTGATCTCGCCAGTGGGGTGGATCGCCTGAACGGGGCATTGGTTGGCGCAGGTCTGACAGGGGCTGCCGCATTCCTTGTAGCGTTTCAGCCAATCGAACATGCGCATCCGCGCCGGGATCGCCAGTGCGGCGCCAAGCGGGCAGAGGTAGCGGCAGTAGAACCGTTCGACGAACAGGCCCGCCGCCAGCAGCGCCATCACATAGGCCACGAAGGGCCAGGCGCGCATGAAGTTGAGAATGATCGCGGTCTTGAACGGCTCGACCTCGGCCAGGCGTTCCGCCTGTTCGATGCTTGCCAGGCTGACGCCGAAAAGGCCAAGGAAGATCATGTACTTGATCGGCCAGAGACGTTCGTGCAGACCCCAGGGCAGGGTCCATTGCGGAACCCGAAGCGCGCGCGCGATCTTGTTGGTCAGTTCCTGCAAGGCGCCGAACGGGCACAGCCAGCCGCAATAGGCGCCGCGGCCCCAGAACAGCAAGGCGGCAGCGACGGCGAACCACAGGATGAAGGTCAGCGGATCGAGCAGGAAAGCCTGCCAGCTGAAACCGGTGACCAGCGCGCCGAACAGCGCCATCAGGTTGACGACGGACAACTGCGCGTTGGCATACCAGCCCAGATAGACCAGCACGACGGTCAGGAACGTCATGCGGAACCAGAAGAACCTGCGTTCGTTGCGGGTGGCGAAGAACTGGAAGAAGAACACGCCGGTCAGAATCAGCAGCAGCGCCGCGGTGACGGCGATCTCGACCTGCTTGTCCAGCCAGATCCGTTTCCACAGCGCCTGGTGCGCGGCCTCTTCGCCCTGGTCGACGATGGCGTTGACCGCGGCGGGGCTGTCGGCGGCCTGCGTTGCCGCGATCGGGCGCAGGTACGAGGACGGCAATTGGTAGCCCAGGTCGAACGTGGTGAAGACCTTGTCGATCGGCCCGACCTCGCGATGCACCAGCAACTGGATGCGGAAGGGCTGGGTGGGATCGAAACCGCTATCGGCAGGGATCTTGAACAGGTCGGCCTCGATGAAAGCGGGCGCGCCCTCGGCCGCCAGGGACACGATGCGTTTGTGCATCCGGTCGCGGAACCGGACCGAGATATCGTCCTGGATCAGCACGATCCGGTCGAAGATGCCGCCGCGCACATAACCCGACCCCTTGAAACTGTAGAGCCCGCGCCCGACCAGGGCGATGGCGTGGTCGCCGTCTTCCAGCCAATTGGCGATGTTGCGTGCTTCGGCCTCGCCCAGCAGGGCTTCGGCGATGGCGGGGTGCGACACCAGCGCCGCCTGCATTTCGATGAAGGTGGTCTCGGGCGCTTCGGTCAGGGCGCGGCGGGTGGCTTCGGGATTGCCCATCGCCTCGAACGCGGCGTTGATCTGGCCGACATCCAGCGACAGCCGCCGCAGCGTGCCATCGCCCTCCAGCGTCATCCAGTCGGTTGCAGCGGGGGCGTCGGGGTTCAGTTCGAATTTCGGGCCGGTGTCGACAGCGGCCTTGAGGCCGCCCAGGCCAAGCGCCCGCGCCACTTTCAGTCCGGCGCGCACGATGGAATCGTCGATCACCATCACCGTGACCGTCGCGCCGGAGATGATGTCCAACTCGTGCGCCGTGCCGCCCGATTCCGCCTCGGCCACCAGGTCGAGCCCGGCATAGGCCTCGGTCACGGCGCGCATCTCGGATTCGGGGATGCCGATCAGCACGATCGGTTCGGAGTGTTTGACAAGCTTGACGCCCTGCACCGTCGCATCCGGTCCGACCGCCACCAGCACGTCGATCGGTTTGCCCGAATAGCCGGTGGTCGACACGAAATCCGAGGTGATGAAGGCCCAGCCGACGGTCTCTCCGCCGCGCAGAACGGGTACGACCGGCAAGTCGGCGCTGAGCGCGCCATAGGCGTCGGCGCCCGGGACCAGATCGCCCGCCGGCACCTTGTCGAGGAAGCGCGGCAGAACCGGCTCGGCCGAGGCGGGCAGGGAAAAGAAGATTGTCAGGAAAAGCGCTGCGATCCAGCGGAATACGGTCATGTCGTCACCTGGTCGAAACCGTTCGTGACCCATGACGCCGGCCGTTGTCCGGACAGCCGCAGATGAAAGTGCGGCCGGATTTCGGAAAGGACCGCAAGCGGGGGGCCGCGCGGCATGGGTTTTTGGATATTGGTCGCACCGTCGAATTGCGCGCCGCCGGTCCCATGCGCGGCGACGACAGTGCCGAAATCCATCGGCGATGCGGGCGGGTGAAACAGGTCACCGAAACCGATGGCGCACAGGCATGTATCGCAGTCGCAATCGGTCTGCGATTCGTCGACCGGCTGGCCGTTTCCATCGACCCAGACGGTTTCCACGGAATCGCCGGCACAAATAACCATCGCGAGCGTTCCGCCGCCGGCCGAGTGGCCCGCAGCGACAAGCGTGCCGTTCAGCGAAACGAGAATCGCTGACACGATAGACAGGAAAACGCGCACATGTCGGTTCATGGGGGCAAACTCCCCCGGGCGCGGTCCCTCTTCCTTGACTTAAAGCAAGTTGTTCCCGGAATTCCGACAGCCCGACGGGCCCGTCAGGTCACGTCTTGTTGAAGCGCCTCGCTCAGCGCGCCAGCCACCCGCCATCCACGTTCAGCACCGCCCCGTTGACGTAGTCGGACGCGGGCGCAGACAAGTAGACGGCGGTTTCGGCGATATCCTCGGGCCGGCCCCAGCGGCCTGCCGGGATTCGGTCCAGAATGGCCTTGTTGCGGTCTGGATCGGCGCGCAGGGCTTGGGTGTTGTTGGTCTCGATATAGCCCGGCGCAATGGCGTTCACGGTGATTCCGCGCGCCGCCCATTCGTTGCACAAAAGCTTGGTCAGCCCGGCTATGCCGTGTTTGGACGCGGTGTAGGACGGCACGCGGATGCCACCCTGAAAGGACAGAAGCGAAGCGATATTGACGATCTTGCCGCGTGCCTTTCGCGCGAAAACCGCCTTGGCGAAGGCCTGGCAGGTGAAAAACACCGCCTTGAGGTTCACATCCATCACCGCATCCCAATCGGTTTCGGTGAAATCGACGCTGTCGGCGCGCCGGATGATCCCGGCATTGTTGACCAGAATGTCGACGGGGCGCGCGTCGAAGGCATCGCGCGCCGCCATCGGATCGGCGAAATCCAGGTTCAGAACCTCGGCCTTGTCGATCATCGCGGCGGTGTCGTCGCAAGACGAGCGCCCCGCACAGACCACATGCGCGCCCGCCCGGCCCAGGGCCACCGCGATGGCCTGCCCGATCCCGGTATTGGCGCCGGTCACCAGCGCCGTCTTGCCCGCAAGCGAAAAGGCGTTCACCGCAGGTCCTCCATCGCGACCATCTCGACATCCTTGTAGTCGACATTGTCGCCTGCCATCGCCCAGCAGAAGGTGTAGCTGCCGGTGCCGCAGCCGCAATGGATCGACCACGGCGGCGAGATCACCGCCTCTTCGTTCCGCATCACGATATGACGGGTCTCGTCAGGTTCGCCCATGAAGTGGAAGACGCGGTTGTCGTCGGCCAGGTCGAAATAGAAATACGCCTCCATCCGGCGATCGTGCACGTGGGCGGGCATCGTGTTCCAGACCGAACCGCCGTGGAACATCGTGTAACCCATGACCAACTGGCAGCTTTCCATCACGTCGGGATGGATGAACTGATAGATCGTGCGGTCGTTGGCCGTTTCGGGCGCACCCAGTTTGACCTTGCCGGCCTGTTCGATCTTGATCAGCTTGGCGGGCAGGGCGCGGTGGGCCGGCGTCGAAACGATGTAGAATCGCCCGCCCGTGCCGAAAGTCACCGGACCTGCGCCCATGCCGAGATACAGAACGTCGCCCCGATTCAGGCTGTGAGCGGCGCCGTCAGCCGTCACCTGTGCGGTGTCTCCGACGTTCAGGATGCCGATCTCCCGCCGGTCCAGGATGGATTCCGTCCCGCATTCCTTGACCGCATCGAGCGTGAGATCCCCATTGTCCGGAGTGATTCCGCCCACGATCATCCGATCGTAATGGGTATAGACCAGCCGTATCTCGCCCGGCGCGAACAGACCGCCGGAATGAAAATTGTCGCGAAGCCCGGTTGCGTCCATGGCTTTGGTTTCGGCCTGGCTCACGGCATAAAGCGAACGAACGGTCAGCATCGGCTATCCTTTCCAACAAAGTCGTCGCGGCGTTTCGGTTGCACTCAACTGGTATGTTAGTATCCTAAGATCGGAAGAACAAGGAAATGTGACCGCGTCCGCTTCGAATTCCGCCACCCTGGCGGCACCGCTTGCCTATCCGGGCAGACAGACCTGCCGCTCGGGGGCATTGCATCCCGCGCAGGAGCCGGTCACGAAACGGGAACAGCGCATAAAAGGAGACCGGTTTGGCCGACATGCCCCGTCTTGCCCGCACCACGCCCCGTCCAAAGCCCGGAATCGTGCATCTGGGTCCCGGGGCCTTTTTTCGCGCCTTCAACGCGATCTACACCGCGGATGCCATGGACGCAGCGGCCAAAGACTGGGGGATCGTCGCGGTCAGCCTGCGCAGTACCGACGCGCGCGACCAGCTGGAGCCGCAGGGATGCGCCTATACCTCGGTCACCCTGGCGCCCGGCAAAACGCAATGCCGCGTGATCGAGTCGATTGCGGCTATCCTCGTCGCCCCCGAGGATCCGCAAGCCGTGCTGACCGCGATGGCCGCGCCCGAAACGCGGATCGTCTCGCTGACGATCACCGAAAAGGGTTATTGTCACAACCCGGCGACCGGGCGGCTCGAGATGGACCATCCCGACATCGCGCATGACCTCGCCGCGTCCCAGGCGCCGCGCTCGGCGCCGGGCTTTCTGGTCGAGGCGTTGGCACGGCGCCGCGCGGCGCAAGTGCAGCCATTCACGGCGCTCAGTTGCGACAACCTGCCGTCCAATGGCCGTCTGTTGCGTGGCGTGGTGCTGGATTTCGCCCGCGCGCGCGACCCGGAGCTTGCCGGCTGGATCGCCGATCACGTGCGTTTCCCGTCGACCATGGTCGACCGGATCACACCCGCCACCACCGCCGACGACATCGCGCACCTGGCCGAAACGCAGGGATATCGCGACGATGCCATGGTCGCGCACGAGCCGTTCCGGCAATGGGTGATCGAGGATGATTTTCCAACGGGGCGCCCCGCCTGGGATGCGGCCGGGGCGCAGTTCGTCCGCGACGTCGAACGCCACGAACTGATGAAGCTGCGCTGCCTCAACGGCACGCATTCCACTCTGGCCTATCTGGGATATCTGGCGGGATACGCCACGATTGCCGAAACGGTGGCGGATCCGGCCTTTGCCCGGCTGTGCGAGAGGCTTTGGGCGCAGGAAATCCTGCCGACCGTGCCGCAGCCGGAAGGCGAAGACCTGCCCGCATACGCCGCGGCGCTGTTGGAGCGCTACCGCAATCCCGCCATTCGTCACCGGACCTGGCAGATCGCCATGGATGGCAGCCAGAAGCTGCCTCAGCGCATTCTTGGAACGGTGATCGACAACCTCGACCGGGGGCAGGTGCCAAAGGGCCTGTGCCTGGCGGTGGCGGGGTGGATGCGCTATGTCGGAGGCGTCGACGAGGGCGGCAGCGACATCGATGTGCGCGATCCGCTGGCCAATCGCTTGCGCGCGGCGTCGGACAGCGCGGCAACGCCCGAAGACAAGGTCGCGGCCCTGCTTTCCGTGGACGCCGTTTTTCCCGAAAAACTGACCCGGAACCCGGACTTCACCCGGGTCGTCACCCGGGCCTTCGAGGTCTTGGCAGACAGGGGTGCGCGCGCCGCCGTGCAGGACTTCGTCGGTTAGACAAGACGGTGCGCCGCGTCACGCCGGCGGCACCAGCGACACCGATTGCCGCACTTCAAGAAACGTCCAGATCGCGCGCGTCACGCGGTTCGACCGTTCCTTGTTCCGAAACAGCCGGATCGACAGGTCGACAACCCAATCGGGGTGGCCGGTGCGGACAAGGATGCCGCCATCGAGGTCGGGCTGGACCAGGCTTTTCGGCAGCCATGCCACGCCGTCGCCGTTGCGCGCCCGGATGCGCAGCGCCCCGGCCATGGAGTTTTCGTAAACGGTGCGCAACCGGTCGGAAATCCCGTGCCGATCGAACAGGGGTTCAAGATGGCGGCCGATCGGTGCCGAATCTCCAAAACGCAAAAACGGCATCTGCAGGCCCGGCGTTTCGAACCCGAACAGCGGCGCGCCGTCCGCGTTCGGTTTGCAGACCGGGACAAGCTGGTCCTCGCCGATCGTGACCGCGTCGATCAGCCCGCCCGGTGGCTTTTCGGCACCCACATAGGCGATGACGAAATCCACATCTCCGTTCCTCAGGTCGCGCATGCAATTGGGCAGGTCGTCCGCCCGCAACCGCGACAGGACCGGGCCATGGGCCTCTTCCAGCGCCTGCAACCAGGTGGGGTAGAACCGCCAGCCGATGGAATGCTGGGCGCCAAAGGTGACGACGTATTTGTCGGGCAGCGACTGCACCTCGCGGATCTGGCTGCGCTCCTGTTCGATCCGCGCCAATGCCTGCATCCCGGCCTCGAGCATCTGTTCGCCGGCCTGGGTCAGGCGCACCGGCTGGTGTGACCGGTCGACCAGCATCGCGCCGACCCAGGCCTCCAGCGATTTGATGCGGCGGCTGAACGCAGGCTGGCTGAGATTCGCCAGAACCGCGGCTTGCGAAAAATTGCCGGTTCTCTGCAGGCGTTCGAGATCGCGGAACAGCATGATGTCCATGCCGGCAAAGCTAATGCAAAATTTGCATAATGTCATTCAAACATGGCATTGGCGTTTGGCACCGCCCTGTCACAAGCTTCGGTCGAAGCAACCGACCGCAGGATGTGACATGGCCGATACAGAAACGCTGCCGCGAAGCGCGACCCGGATCAACTTCGATCGTTTCCCACGTACCAGCCTTTGCCACCAGCCGACGCCGATCGAAGCCATGCCGCGGCTCAGTGAATTTCTGGGCGGGCCCAGCCTGTTCATCAAGCGCGACGATTGCACCGGACTGGCCATGGGCGGAAACAAGACCCGCAAGCTGGAATTCCTGGTCGGCGAGGCGATGAACCAGAAAGCCGACATGCTCGTCACGCAAGGCGCGGTGCAGTCGAACCATGTGCGCCAGACCGCCGCCGCGGCCTGCAAGGTGGGCATGAAATGCCACGTTCTGCTGGAACGGCGGGTGCCGAACCGCGACGCCGCGTACGAGGTCACCGGCAACGTGTTGCTCGACGCGCTGTTCGGGGCCACGCACGAATTCCGTCCCGCCGGTCTGGACATGAACGCCGAAGCCGAAGCGGTGACCGAAACGCTGCGGGCACAGGGCCACCGGCCCTATTTCATCCCCGGCGGCGGGTCGAACCCGACCGGCGCCCTGGGATACGTGAATTGCGCCCAGGAAATCGTCGACCATAGCCACGACACGGGCCAGCGTTTCGACTGGCTCGTCATGTCGACCGGCAGCACCGGCACCCATGCCGGGTTGGTCGCGGGCTTCGCGGCGCTGGATTTCCACCTGCCGGTCATGGGCGTCAGCGTTCGTCAGCCGCGCGAACGGCAGATGAACGCCGTGCACGGGCTGACGCAGAAGACACTGGAAAAACTGGGCGCGGCCGGTGTGCCGCTGAACAGGATCCTGGTCGATGACGGGTATGTCGGCGAAGGATACGGCATTCCGGCCGAGTCCACTTTGGAGGCGATCCGCCTGCTTGCGCGGCAGGAGGGTATCCTGCTGGATCCGGTCTATTCCGCCAAGGGCATGGCCGGGTTGATCGGCATGGTGCGGCAGGGTTTTTTCAAGCCGTCCGACAACGTGTTGTTCCTGCATACCGGCGGATCGACGGCGCTGTTCGCCTACCAGGACCAGCTATTGGCATCACTGACCTGAACGACGCCCGCACAGGGCGCATCCCAACAGAGGAGACTGACATGAAGACGACCCTGAAATCGCTTGGTCTTGCCGCCGCGGCCAGCCTTGTGGCGCTGCCAGCACTGGCGGCCGAAGAGGTCAAGATCGGCGTGCCGTCCTGGACCGGCGCCCAGGCAATCGCCCATGTGCTGGGTGAAATCGTGACCTCGCGCATCGGCGGGACGGTGGAATACGTGCCCGGCAACAACGCGACGATCTTCCAGGCCATGGACCAGGGCAAGGGCGATATCGACGTCCATCCCGATGTCTGGCTGCCGAACCAGGAAAGCTTCACCAAGGAATACGTGGACGGCAAGGGCACGGTCACCCTGTCGTCGAATCCCTACGAAGGCAATCAGGGGTTCTGCGTGTCCAAGGACTTCGCTGCCAAGATGAACATCACCGATATCGCCGATCTCGGCCGCCCGGACGTTGCGGCGGCGATGGACAGCGATGGCAACGGCAAGGGCGAGATGTGGATCGGCGCGCCGGGTTGGGCTTCGGCCAACGTCAACGAGGTCAAGGTGCGCGACTACGGCCTGCTCGACTTCCTCGAGCCGATCCGCGCCGAAGAAGCGGTCAAGACCGCGCGCATCAAGGACAGCATCGCCAAGGGCGAAGGCTATGCCTTTTACTGCTACGAGCCGCACGCGGTCTGGTTCATGTTCGATGTCACGATGTTGACCGAACCCGCCTACGACCCGGCGAAATACGTGATGGTCCAGCCCTCGGACGACGCGGACTGGTACAACAAGTCGATGGTGGCCTCCAAGGACGACCTCAAGCAGGTCCAGATCGCCTGGTCCAACTCGCTTGCCGACCGTTCGCCCGCGATCACCGAGTTCTTCCAGAATTTTGCCCTGACTGCGCAGGACGTCTCCAGCCTGGCCTTCGAGATCAGCGCCAACGGACGCGATCCGGCCGAGGTGGCCAAGGCATGGGTCGAGGCGAATTCGGACCGCGTCGACGCGATGCTGGGTCTCTGAGCCACCACAGGTGACCCGGCGGCCGGTCCCGGATGTCCGGGGCCGGCCGACATTCCGCTGGCAAAGGCAGGGCCATGACCGACGACACCGTCATCGAGATATCCAACGTCTGGAAGATTTTCGGCGCCCACCCGGACAAAGCCCTGCAGGCGATCCGTGAACGCGGACTGACCAAGGCGCAGGTGTTGTCGGAGATGGGCGCGGTCGTGGGTGTCGCCGATGTCAGCCTGACGGTCAAACGCGGCGAGATCTTCTGCATCATGGGGCTGTCGGGCAGCGGCAAGTCCACCTTGGTGCGTCATTTCAACCGGCTGCTGGAGCCGACGGCGGGCAAGATCGCCATCGAAGGCACCGACGTGATGGCGCTGAACCCGCGCGAGCTTCAGCGTTTTCGCAACCTCAAGATCGGCATGGTGTTCCAGAACTTCGCGCTGATGCCGCACCGGTCGGTGCTGGACAACGTGGCGATGCCGCTGGAAATCCGCCAGGTCGCCAAGAACGAACGGATGCGCCAGGCGGCGGCGATCCTCGACATCGTCGAACTGGGGGCGTGGGGGTCGAAATTCGCGCATGAGCTGTCCGGGGGGATGCAGCAACGCGTGGGCCTGGCCCGGGCGCTGGCCGCCAATCCCGACGTGCTGCTGATGGACGAGCCGTTCTCGGCGCTCGATCCGCTGATCCGCAGGCAGTTGCAGGATGAATTCATCCGCCTGTCGAAGATCCTGAAGAAGACCACCGTTTTCATCACCCACGACCTGGACGAGGCGGTGCGCATCGGCGACCGCATCGCCATCATGCGTGACGGCAAGATGGTGCAGATCGGCACGGCCGAAGACATCGTCATGCACCCCGCCGACGACTATGTCGCCGATTTCGTTGCCGGCATTTCGCGGCTCAAGGTCGTGCATGCCCATGCGGTGATGCAGCCGCTCGAGGCTTTCGTCTCTGCACGGGGGCCGCTGCCCGCAGGCGCGCCGCGCGTCAACGAGGCCGAGACGCTCAGCACGCTGATCAACCTGGCCATCGACGACGAGAACCCGATCCTGGTCGAGGATGCCGGGGTCGATGTCGGCGTCATCACCCGGGCCGATCTGCTGCGCACGGTGATCGAGGGGACCGAAGTCTCATGAAGGACGAAACCCTGAACCCGCTGGAAGACACCGAAAGCGAAGCGGCGCTGGCCTATGCCGAGGAACGCCGCGACAACATCCGCCGCTTCGTCCGCACCAGCCCCGATTACTACATCCGCAATTTCGACCGGATCGGCGCGTCGTCGCGCTTTACCCCCACCTTCAACCTGATGGCGGGTCTGTTCGGTCCGGTCTGGTTCGGGGCGCGCGGCCTGTGGTCCTGGGCGCTGCCGTTCCTGATCGTCGAGGCGCTGGCGCTGGTGCAGATCGCCCGCGGCCTGTTCGGGGATCTCGCGGCCGACGCGATGGAACGGATCGCATCCATCGAGGGCACGCTGGAACTGCGCCGCCAGCAATTGGCCAGTGCGGTCGAATCCGGGTCCGACCGGGTCGATGCCTTTCGCCGTACGGTCGAGGCGCTGGAGGCCAATATCGGCGGCATCCGTGCCGAGGCCGAGGCGCTGGCCGCCCAGGGCCCGAGGATCGCCCTGACGGGGCTGGGCATCCTGCTGGCGATCAAGGCGGTACAGGCCATCGTCGCCAACTGGGCGCTCGAGGCGCGGTTTTCCGACTGGCTGTCGGACAGGTCGATCCGCTCGGGCATGCCGGTGGGCCAGATCGCCTTCAGCGCCGCCTTCATGGCCGTGATGGTCGCGGCGGCGATGGTGCATTACAGCTTTCCGGGCCGCTTCGGTCTGCTCACCGACTTTCCCACCGATCCCGACATCCGCCTGGTCAGCATCGAATGGGTCGAGGCCTTTTTCAACTGGGCGGTACTGAACGGCGAGGCGCTGTTCGACGGCATCACCTATGTCATCCGCCTGGTGCTGGACGCGCTGGAGCTGGTCTTTGTCAGCACGCCCTGGATCGTGATCGTGTCGCTGATCGTGCTGCTGACATGGCTGACGGCCGGGGTGCGAATGGCGATCTATTCCGGTGCCTTCCTGGCCTATATGGGGCTGCTGGGCTTTTGGGAAAAAGCCATGACCACGCTGGCGCTGCTGGGTACGGCGGCCTGCCTGTCGATCCTGATCGGCATTCCGCTGGGCATGTTCGCCGCCCGCCGCCCGCGGTTCTATGCCTTCATCCAGCCGATCATGGACTTCATGCAGACCATGCCCGCCTTCGTCTTCATGATCCCGGTCATCGCCTTTTTCGGCACCGGCAAACCCGCAGCGGTCGTCACCACGATGATCTTCGGCGGCACGCCGGTGGTGCGGCTGACCGTTCTGGGCCTGCGCGGCGTGCCGGAATCGGTGCGCGAGGCGGCGGTCAGTTTCGGTGCGAACAAGTGGTACCTGCTGACCCGCGTCGACCTGCCCCTGGCCGCTCCGTCGATCCGGGCCGGCATCAACCAGACCATCATGCTGAGCCTCGCGATGGTGGTCGTCGCATCGCTGATCGGCGCCAAGGGGCTGGGCGAAGACGTGCTCGAGGCGCTGCAATACGCCAATGTGGGGCAGGGGATCCTGGCGGGCTTCTCGATCCTGTTCTGCGCGATGATCCTGGACCGTATCGTGCAGGGCGGCCGGCGGTGAGACCGCTTGTCCTGGTCCATGGCTTCATGGGCGGCAGCGGGCAATGGGCGCTTCAACAGCCTCTTGGCGACGACCGCCGGTTGATAGCGGTCGATCTGCCGGGTTTCGGGCAGAATGCGGCGATGGCACCATTGCCGGATATCCCGGCCTACGCCGCCTGGGTGCTGGACGAGGTCACCCGCCAAGGCATCGATCGTTTCGACCTGCTGGGCCATTCCATGGGGGGCATGATCGTGCAGGACATGGTGCGTCAGGCGCCCGACCGGGTAGCGCGTCTGGTGCTTTACAGCACCGGGGCCAAGGGTCTGCTGCCCGGCCGGTTCGAACCGATCGAAACCTCGATGCAGCGCGCCCGCGACGACGGCGCCGCCGCCACCGCCCGCCGCATCGCCGCGACGTGGTTCCTGCAAGGCGATGCAGCCGCGCAATTCCCCGACTGTGCCGCCATCGCCGAACGCAGTTCGCTTGCCGCGATCCTTGCCGGTCTCGGTGCGATGCGCGACTGGTCGGGCGAGAACCACCTGGCTGCGATCGGCGTTCCGACGCTGGTTCTGTGGGGCGATGGCGATCGCACCTATCCGTGGGCGCAGATAGAACGGCTGTGGCGCACGATCCCCGGTGCAAGCCTCGCGGTGCTGCCGGGTTGCGCCCATGCCGTGCACATGGAACGGCCCGGGCTGTTCAACCGGTTGGTCTCGGATTTCTTGTCGGACGGGTCTAGTACCGGGTGAACGTCTCGCGCCAGCGTTCGAGAAACAGCGCGCGTTTCTGCCGGTCGAGCCCGACCAGCAGAACCGGCGACAGCGGAATCTGCCGGAACGCCGACTGGTTGCCCGACGGATAATAGAACGACCCCGTATCCGGATCGGGATCGGTGAAGTCGATGATCAACCGCTCTGCCGCCATCGCCCGGCGGCCATCTTCACCCAGCATGAAATCGACGAACTGACCCGCCGATTCAGGGTCGCGCGCGCCGCGCGGGATCAGCGCCGCGCGCGCCAGGACCAGCGTGTAGTCCTCGGGTGCGACCACCACCAGGTCGGGCACCTCGGCGGCGCGCGCCAACGCGTATGAACCCAGCACGTTGTAGGCGATCAGGTAGCGGCCGCTGACCACGCCGTCGATGATTTCCGCCGAACAGCAGGTCGCCACGGCCCCGGCGCGGTCGAAGGCTTCGATCAGGCTGCCGAAGGTCGTTGCCTGCTGCGAGTCGAGAAAGGCGAAAAGATATCCCAGGCCGGATTGTTCGATGTCATAGGTCGCGACCCGCCCGGCATAGCGGCTGTCCTCGGGGCGCAGCAGGTCGATCAGGTCGAAACGCGACCGCGGCGCTTCGTTGGCCGGGACCATGTCGCGCTTGTAGACCAGCACCGCGGGTTCGCGGGTGATGCCGAACAGTTCGTCGCGCCAGTTCAGCGTGTCGGGCAAAGCAGCGGTCAATGGCGATCTGTGGCTGCGCGCGCACCCGTCATTGACCAGCTTGACCTGCAGATCGACGGCAGAGCTGATCACCGCGTCGGCCGCCGGGCCGCCGGTCTCGCATTCCGCGGCCGTCACTGCGTACAGATCGTTGGACCCCCATTGTTCATAGGTGATGCGCGTGTCGGGAAAACGCGCGGCGAAGCGGTCGAGCAATTGATCGAACAGGGCGATGTCGGTGGTACCACGCACCAGCAGGGACCGCGCGGCCGCGTCATCGCCATATCGGCTGACGGCCTCTGGTTCGGCCCGGGCGACGGGGGCGCTCAGCGCGATCAGCAGGGCGGCGAGGCGGGTGATCATGTCTGCCGGGCTCCTTTCTGCGGCAGCACGAGAGCGGCCTCGAACATCGCGCCGCTGTGCGAGAACACCAGTTGCCCGCGATGCGCGGTGGCCACGGCCTGCACGATGGCCAGGCCCAGGCCCGCGCTTTGCGGCGACACGCCGGAGCTGCGCGAATACCGGGTGCCGGCATCCGACCAGTGATCCCGCGGGATCCCCGAGCCGGCATCTCGGACCACCAGGCGCAGGTCGTCGGCGCCGGTTTCCACCGCCAGCGTCACCGGATCGCGACCGTAGCGCAGCGCGTTGCCGAGCAGGTTCTTGCAGGCTTCTTTCAGCGACAGCGCATCGCCGCGGCACCAGACCGGGTCTTCGGGCAGATCGAGCCCGGGTCGCGTGTGGCTGGCGAAAAGAGCATGGTCGGTCTCCTCGATCGCCTGCATCGCCACGATCCGCAGATCGACCCGTTCCAGCGGCACGGAATCGGCGCGGTGAATGATCAGCGCGTGGTTCAGCAACTGGTCGGTCAACTGGCTGAGGTTGTGCGACCGCGTATGGATGCGTTCCAGGATCGCCTGCAGGCGCCGGGGATCGGTTTCGTCCTGCGCCAGTTCCGCCTGTGCCCGAAGCGCGGCGATCGGCGTGCGCAACTGGTGCGAGGCGTCGGCGATCAGGGTGCGCATCACGCCGATCTGCCGGTCGATCCGCCGCATGAAGCGGTTGAGCGCGGCGACCAGGCTTTCGATTTCGCTGGGGATCGCGACATCGATGGGGGTCAGATCCTCGACCGCGCGGCTGGCGATGTTGCGCTCGATCCGCCGCAGCGGCCCGAGTGCCGAGCGGACGGCGAAGAAGGCCAGCCCCGACATCGCCAGCCCCGCGAACCCCGCGGCGATCAGCGCATTGCGGGTGATCTGGTTGGCCAGCTGCCGCCGCGCCCGCAGCGTCTGACCCACCAGCACATCGACCGAGCCCACATAGGCCCGTTCGGAAAAGTTGCGCACCACCCGCGCGACGCGGATCGGTTCGCCCTTGAATTCGGCGTTGTGGAAAGGCTGGCGTTCGGTGGGCAGGGTCAGCTGGTCATAGCCGGTGACCAGCGCGCCCTGACGGTCGTAGATCGCATAGACGATGCGGTCCTCGTCGGCCAGCGACAAGAGTTCGAAGGCCGAAACCGGCAGGTCCGCGACCACCGTGCCGTCGCGCAGGGCGATCGCTTCGGCGATCTGGCTGGCCGCGCCGACCAGCAACCGGTCAAAGGATTGCTGCGCCGCGCTGCGCCCATAGGCCAGCGCCGCCACGGCCAGGGCGATGCCGCCGAAGGCAAAGACCAGCGTCAGCGCGATGCCCAGCCGGCGCGTGACGGAATAGCTGGCGCGCGCGGTCGCCGGGTCAGACATCGGCGACCAGCTGATAGCCCAATCCGCGCAGCGTCCGGATCGACACGCGGCTGCCCTGCAGCTTGCGGCGCAGCCGGCCGACATAGGTTTCCACGGCGTTCAGGCCGACTTCGTCGTCGTCGAAGGAAAACATCCGTTCTAGGATCCTGTCCTTGGCGACGACCCGCCCGCGGTTGGCCAGCAGGACCTCGAGCAGGCTGGCTTCGCGCCGGGTCAACGCCAATGGTTCGCCATGTGCCGTGGCGGTCGAACTGGCCGGGTCGAAAACGATGTCGCCGAAACTGACGGTGCCCGACCGGTCCGGCCCGGACCGCCGGCTGAGCGCGCGCACCCGCGCCTCGAGCTCGCGCAGGTCGAACGGTTTGACCAGGTAATCGTCGGCACCGCTGTCCAGCGCCGACACGCGGTCGTCCACCTTGGTGCGTGCGGTCAGCATCAGCACCGGCGTGGCCGATTTGCGGTCGCGCAGCGCGCGCAGCACCTCGGTCCCGTCGCCGTCCGGAAGGCCGATATCCAGAACCGCGACGTCGTAATCCTGCACCGCCACGCTGGCCTGCGCATCGGCGACGGTGGCGACATGATCCACCGCGTCGCCGCGGCGCGCGAAACTGGTGCAGATCGCTTCGGCCACGTCGACGGCATCTTCCAAAAGCAGGATACGCAACCGGAGCCTCCCCTCTGCCGGTGATCGTCGCAGTATACGCCGCATTTCCGGGCAGACCATCCGTCAAAAGCCCCGCGCGTGTCCATTGACAGGTTCGCGACAGGCTCGGGGAGTAAAAGGCGCCATTCCGGGCCGGTTCCGACCCGCCCGGTGGGAGGAAACAAGGTTTGGAGGAACCAACGATATGCGCAAGACCAATATCTTTGCGGCGCTCGCCGCGGTGGCTGCCTTTGCGGCCCCTGCGCTGGCCCAGGACTTCACCCCCGAAAACCCCGAATGCATCGCCCCGGCCAACCCCGGCGGCGGCTGGGACTTCACCTGCCGTCAGGTCGGCAAGTCGATGCAGGATCTTGGCCTGATCGACAGCACCATGCAGGTCGTGAACCTGGCCGGTGGCGGCGGTGGCGTGGCCTTTGCCGAAGTGGTGAACAAGCGCAACGACGAAAACGACCTGATCGTCGCCGCCTCGACCGCGACGGCCACCCGCCTGGCCACCGGCGCCTATCCGGGCAACACCATGGACCAGGTGCGCTGGCTGGCGACGATCGGCGCCGATTACGGCGTGATCGCGGTCTCTGCCGCGTCCGAAATCGAGACGCTGCCGCAGCTGATCGACCAGATCAAGGCGGACCCGACCTCGATCGCCATCGCGGGCGGTTCGGCCGTGGGCGGCTGGGACCATCTCAAGGTTCTGATCGCTGCGCAGGCCGGCGGTGTCGAGAATGTCCGGTCGGTCAAGTACATCGCCTTCGACGGTGGCGGCGAGGCCGTGACACAGTTGCTGGCCGGATCGGTGCAGGCGTTCTCGGGCGACATCTCGGAAGCCAAGGGCTTCGTGGATTCGGGCGACATCAAGGTGATCGCCGTGCTGGCACCCGAGCGGCTGTCGGGCGACTTCAACAAGTTCCCGACCGCGATGGAGCAGGGCATCGAGGCCGTCGGCGCCAACTGGCGCGGTTTCTACGCGCCGGGCAACATGTCGGACGCGGCTTATGATTACTGGGTCACCCAGATCAAGACGCTGTATGACTCGCCCGAGTGGAAAGAGGTGATGGCGGCCAACGGGCTTGAACCGCTGGACCTGCAGGGCGCGGCGTTCCAGGAATTCGTCGCCGGATCGGTGGCCAAGATCCAGACGCTGACGGCCGAGATCACGCAGTAATCAACCAGGCGACGGAGCGGCGCACGTGCCCGCTCCGCTGCGCGCCGGCGCCACGGGTGCCGGTGCCCTGACTAGGATCGTTCCGCCGCGGCCGGGTCGGCCGCGCGGCGATCCTGACGAACAGTCACATTTCGGGAGGACACCATGAGCGACCGAATTCTGGGCGGCGTCGGCCTTTTGCTGGCTTTGTTCTTCATCTGGCAGGCGACCCTGATCCAGGAAAGCCCATTCTCAGACATCGTGGGGCCGACGGTGTTTCCGATCATCATCTGCGCCGTCCTGGGCCTGAGCGCGCTGTATTTTCTGGTCAAGCCTGACGCCGAACCGACCTGGCCACCTGCCGCGCGGCTTTTCGAGATCGCGATGGCCGTTGCCGTCATGCTGGCCTATGCCCAGCTATTGCCGGTGCTGGGCTTCCTGATCGCGACCGCTCTGGCGTCGGCCTACCTGACCTGGCGGCTGGGTTCGCCGCCGCTGCAATCGGTCTTGGTGGGCGTGCTGACTTCGGGCGGTATCTATCTCGTCTTCCGCGTGATCCTCGGGCTGTCGCTCGCCAAGGGTCCGTTCGGTTTCTGATCCGGGGGAACAACCATGGACGTACTTGCATCCCTTGGCGACGGTTTCGCGGTCGCCTTCACCTTTCAAAACCTGATGCTTGCCGCGCTGGGCTGCTTTCTGGGCACGGTCATGGGCGCGCTGCCCGGGCTGGGCCCTTCGAACGGCGTGGCGATCCTGATCCCGCTGGCCTTCACCCTGGGCCTGCCGCCCACCGCGGCGCTGATCCTGCTGACCTCGGTTTACTACGGCGCGATGTATGGCGGCCGGATCAGTTCGATCCTGCTCAATATCCCCGGCGACGAACCGGCGCTGATGACCTGCCTCGACGGCTATCCGATGGCCCAGCAGGGCCGCGCGGGCGAAGCGCTGGCCCTGTCGGGCGTGGCGTCCTTCGTCGGCGCGTTCCTGGCGACCTGGGGATTGGTGTTCATCGCGCCGCAGCTGGTCAAGGTCGCGCTGCTGTTCGGACCGGCGGAGTATTTCGCGCTGTTCACGCTGGCCTTCGCCACGCTGGGCGGTATCTCGTCCACCAACCAGGCCAAGGCGGCCTTTGCCGCCACCCTGGGTCTTTTGATCGCCATGATCGGGGTCGATGGCCAGACCGGCGTGCCGCGCTTCACCTTCGGCGAGGTGCATCTGTATGACGGCATCGATTTTCTGGTCGCGCTGGTGGGCCTGTTCGCGCTGTCCGAGGTGCTGATCTTTCTCGAACACCGGCATGGCGAATCCGATGCCGCACACAAGAAGATCGAGATCGGCCGCATCACCCCATCGCTTTCGATGCTGAAATACTGCACGCCCACGATGCTGCGCACTTCGGTGCTGGGCTTTGTCGCGGGCGTTCTGCCGGGGGCGGGCGCCTCGCTGGGCTCGTTCATCTCGTATTCGATGGAAAAGCGGCTGGTCGACAAGAAGGGCACTTTTGGCACCGGCGATCCGCGCGGCGTCGCGGCGCCCGAGGCCGGCAACAACGCCGCCGCGGGCGGTGCGCTTGTGCCGATGCTGGCGCTTGGTGTGCCGGGTTCGGGCACGACCGCGGTGCTGCTGGCGGTGCTGCTGGCGATGAACATCACCCCCGGCCCGCTGCTGTTCACCCAGAACCCCGACGTGGTCTGGGGTCTCATCGCGGCCTTGTTCATCGGTAACTTCATGCTGCTGGCGATGAACATCCCGATGGTGGGGCTGTTCACCCGCGTGCTGCTGGTGCCGCCACGCATCCTGATGCCGATCGTCGCGATGGTGTCGTTCGTCGGGATCTACGGCATCTCCGGCTCCAGCTTCGATCTGATGGTGATGGTTGCCTTCGGCGTGCTGGGCTGGATCCTGCGCAAGCTGGACGTGCCGCTGGTGCCGATCATCCTGGGCATCCTGCTGGGCAACGCGATGGAGGCGAACTTGCGCCGGGCGATCTCGATCTCGAACGGCGACTGGTCGACGCTGGTCGGCTCGCCCTTGGCCATCGGGCTGTGGGTGATCGCCTTCGTGGGCTTCATCCTGCCGATCATCTTCGGCGCGGCGTTGCGGCGGCGGATGCGGTTGGCCCGCGCCAAGGAGGACGAGGGCGAACTGGTCGACTGACTTTGCGCAACCGGCATCGAGAAACCGCCCGGCGCCGACCGCCGGGCGGTTTTTTCTTTGCCCGGCGGCATCCAGGCGGCGCCGGCGGAAAAGATCTGTGGTCAGCCCAGATCGGCCGATGTGACCGGTACCAGCGCGCCCTTGGCCTGAACCACCCGGGCCGCCAGGCGTGCGGCGCGGGCGATGGCGTCGGGCAGCGGCATCTGTGCATCGAAGGCGGCGAGAATGGCGGCGTTGAAGCTGTCTCCTGCCGCCGTGGTATCGACGATGGCGGTCACCGGAGCTACCGGCACCACGCCTGCCGCGCCGTGGTCGCGGAAATGCACGGGTTCCGCGCCGTCCTTGACGATCACCGTCGCGGCCCCGGCATCCGCATAGCGCTGCGCGGTCGCGGCGGGGTCGGCATCGCCGAACCACTGCGCTTCGTCCTCGTACGAGGGCAGGGCGACATCGGCGACGGCGGCACCCTGCATGATCGCCGCGCGCATTGCCGACGGGTCGGACCAGAGCCGCGGGCGCAGGTTGGGATCGAAGACGATCCGCTTGCCCGCGCTGCGGGCCTTGCGCAGACAATCCAGCAGCGTTTCGCGCGCCGCACCGTCCAGGATGGCCAGCGTGATGCCCGAGAAATAGATCAGATCGGCATCGTCCATCGCGGCCTGAAGCGCGCCGGCATCGTCGGCCAGCCGCCGCGCCGCGGATTGGCCGCGCCAGTAGGAAAAGCTGCGTTCGCCTTGGTCGAGCGTGATCAGGTAAAGACCCACCGTGCGGTCCGGCACCGCGCGAAGATGGGCGTCGTCGATGCCGCTGGCGACGACGAAAGCGCGCATGTTCTGGGAAATCGCGTCGGTGCCGACGGCAGTGAAATATGACACCTCCACGTCCGGCGCGATGCGCGCCAGATACCAAGCGGTGTTGAACGTGTCGCCGGCAAAGCCCAGGCGATAGTCGCCGGGGCGATCCGAAGGCGCAAGTTCGGCCATGCATTCGCCGATCGAAAGAACGCGCATGACGCCTACAGGAAATCGTCGCGGCGCGGCGTGAAGCAATCCACCAGCGTGCCGGGTTCCAGACAGACGCAACCGTGGGTCAACCCCGACGGAATGACAAAACTGTCACCCGGGCCGACCTCGCGTTCCTCCTCGCCCAGGGTAAAGCGGAAGCGACCGCTTTCGACGTAGGTCGATTGCACGTGCGGATGGCTGTGCGGATCGCCGGTGGCTCCCCTCGCGCCGAAACGAAATGCGACCACCATCAGTTCGGGATGGTCGGACAGAACCTGGCGGGTGACGTTTTCACCGGTCGGCACGATTGGAAATCCGGACATTTGCGATCCTCCCACGGGTGTCAGGAAAACAGCATTCCGCCGTTGATGTCGATATTGGTGCCGGTGATAAAGGCGCTGTCGCTGCAAGCAAGGAACAGGACAAGGTTCGCGGTGTCCTCGGTCGTGCCCTGCCGCTTGAGCGGCGCGTTCGCCTCGTAACCGCGCCGGCCGGCATCGGGTGTGTGGACGTTGTGGAAATCGGTGTCGATCATGCCGGGACAAAGCGCGTTGACCCGGATGTCCGGCCCCAGTTCCTTGGCCAGCCCACGGGTCATGGTCATCACCGCGCCTTTCGATGCGGCGTAGGCCACCGCACCGGGCCCGCCGCCATCGCGCGCGGCCTGGCTGGCGAGATTGACGATGGCGCCGGATTTCAAGTGCGCCAGCGCCGCCTTGGTCATCATGAAGGTGCTGGTCAGGTTCAGGTCCATCACCGTCCGCCAGTGATCCAGCGGCATTTCGGCGATGGTCTTGCGGGCCACGAGCCCTCCGGCGTTGTTCACCAGGATGTTGACCCCGCCGAATTCCGACACGGTCCTGGCCACGAGCGCATCGACATCATCCTGCTTGGTCAGATCACCCTGCATGGCGAAGGCCTTGCCACCGGCTGCCGTGATCTTTTTCACCGCCTCGTCGGCGCCGGTTCCGCTGGAGAAGTAGTTGATCGCGACGCTGGCCCCTTCGGATGCCAGTTTCAGGGCCACGGCCAGGCCGATATCGCGCCCGCCGCCCGTGATGATCGCGCTTTGTCCTGCCAGTTTCATGTCTTGTCCTTCCTGTCGGTTTGTCCGCCGGCCTTGGCGCCGACATCGAATGTCTTGGGAACAACGACCTTGAAGCTGCGGTCGTCGGCATCGGTGAAATAGAGGTCGCAGTCGTAGCCCTGGTCGTCGAGAAAGCTGAAGACGCGGCGCGGAGCGGACAGCGGATAGGGCACCAGCAGGGTCGCGATCCGGTGGCGCGTGGCCTTGGGAAAGCGCGCGGTCAGGCAGGTGCTTTCGGCCAGACCCGCGATCTCGGCGGGATCGACATCGGAAAAGCCGGTGAACTGCGACAGCTCGGGGGTTCCTGCTTCGGACCACAGGAACTGCCCGTAAAAGCCGGCCTTTTCGCCCGAATACCGGAACGTGCTGTTGCCCAGTGTCATCGGTGCGTTGGCGTGCAACAGCCAGTCGATCGAAACCGGGCTGTCGGCATCAACCGCGTCTACGATCACGAAGTATTCGCGGTTCACGAAATAGACGTCGCGCAGCACGCTGGTGACCTCGGGCGTGAGGCTGCGGTATGCCGCTGTCGCATCGCCGCGAACATAGATGTGGTCGCCCCTGTCTTCGGCTGTGGCGATGCGGCCGGTCGCGCCCATCGCCTGGACCTTGTCCTTGCCCGAATACTGCCCCTTGCCATCGATCAGGATGGCGTTCTTGGATCGCGTCTGGCGCCGCCAGTTCTGATGCATGGTCGAATTGAACGCCACGTACCAGCCCGACTGGATGGCGAGATCTTCGCCGAACCCCGCGAGACAGAACGCGTTCTGGTCGCCATGGCTGTGGCTGATCGACCCGTAAGGCGAGGATTTCATCACGAACTGGATGTGCTTGTCGGGCTTGTCCATGTCGTGCTGGATCGCGACCCAGCCGATTCCCTTGAACCAGCGCAGGCCGCTATCCGGCGGCGCGGCCTCGACCTGCGGGAAATCGGAGCGGTAAGTCATCTCGTCGAAATGGAAATCCCACCAGCCCCAGTTGTAGAACTCCATCTCGGTGCCGGGATTGGTGCGGGTGATCTCGTCGTAATACCACTGGTAGGCGCCGTTGCCCGTGACCCCTGCGAACTGGCGCAGGTTGAAGCCGATCTTGACCGCGGGCAGGTCGCCCATGGTGCTGTCATCGCCAAAGGTGGCGCGGCGGGTGTCGGGTGCCTTGGTGTAAAGGGGGAAATCCCCGGTCTTCTGGAAGAATGGCCGCCGGTAGAGATCGAAGCCGACATAGCCTTTCAGCAGGTTGGCGGCGTCGATCAGATACGCCATGCCGGTCATCCAGTAATGCGGCCCCTCGGCCCAGCCGCCATCGCTGTCACCCCAGGGCGAATAGACCGTGGAGAGGAACTCGATGGCATAGTGCAGCCAGTCCTCGGCCTCGTCCGCCTCGTCCAGCAATGCGATGGCTGCTGGCACGATGACCGCCGAGACCGCGCGCACGGCGTGGCTGTCGAAAGGGAACAGTTGAATCCTGGCATTTCGGATGACGTGATCGGCGGTCTCGCGGGTGCGCGCCAGCAATGCATCGCGCACCAATGCGCGTTCGCTGTCGTCCAGCAGGTCATGCAGCCAGTCGTAGCCCCAGGCCAGAGCCAGGTTCACCCGGAACGCCCATTCGTCGGTATAGGCGCGCGACGTGGTGCCTGCCGGGTTCCAGCGCGCGGCGGACAGCAGCCATTCCTTGGCACGGGCGCGCATCTTGTCGTCGCCGGTCACCGCGCCGCCGACGGCGAGGTGACGGATCGCGTAGAGCAGTTCCTGGCAATCGATATAGGTTTTCCGCCAGATCGACGCGACGCGCTTGTTGTCCGGATAGCCCGCGGGCTCGGCCATGATCTCGCGGTCCATCCAGGGCAGGACGGATTTTTCGTAGAAGGTCGACCACGTGCAATGGCCGGGATCGGTTTTGACCGCCGCGCGGAACGCGTCCAGCCGGTCGGGCGTCAGCCACAGTCGGGGATGGGCGCGGGTCGCGTCCTTCAGGCGGGTGGCGCGTGCGGGCAGCGGCGTTTCGGGCAGGCCCGAGGCGATGGTGAACGAACGGGTCGTGCTCCAGGTCGTGACCGGTTTTCCGGTCTCGGGATCGCAGACCGCGTAGGACCAGTGATGGTCGCCCGGCGCAAGCGGCATGTCCGGGGTGAAGAAATTCAGCGGGATGGCGGAGTGGAACTGGGTGGATTTGACCGGGAATGCCGGATCGGTCGAGATACGCAGGACGTAATGCGCTTCGTCCTCGATCACCGGCAGCCAGGTGAACCGTGGCGGGTTCTCGACGATCTCGCGACCCGCGTCGGGGGCGTACTGGATCGTCAGCCGGCCCGCCTTGGGTTCATCGAGAGCGGGAAGGGTCTTGGCGAGCATCTGGTTGGCTTTCCGTATTCGCAGGGGTCTGATTTCGGGCGCGGCCGGCAAGCGACCGCGCCCGAGGTGGCTGGGGAGTGTGTCAGCCGCCGTATTGCCGTTTGTAGGCAGTGTTCATGACGTCGAGGACTTCCTGCATGCCCATCTTGTTGATGGCGGTAATGTAGTCGTCCCAGTCTTGCTTGACGTCGCCGGTACCCAGAACCCAGGCTTGCTGCCGCTCCAGCATGTAGGTCTGGATCGACGGCCAGTACCGGTCATAGACCGCCTGTTCGTCCCTGTTGAAGGCGACGCCGAGGAACTGATCGACCAGAAGATCGTGCTGGTCGTACAGCTCGATCCCTTCGCGCGCGGATTCACGGGTCCACTGCCATTCGTAGCGGTAGTCCTGCGGATATCCGCGGTAGATCTGCGCGCCGATCTCGTACATCTGGCTGTTGACCGCACGGCCGCTTTCAAGGATTTCCGGCTTGTAGATCGGCTCACCGTCGACCATGTCGTAGTGCACGCCTTCGATCCCGAAGTTTGCCAGCAGGCTGCCTTCGGGCGTGAACCAGAAGTCGAAATACTTGATCGTCTCGACCGGGTGCTCGTTGGCATAGCTGATCGCCCAACCGTCCGGCTTGATCGGGATGCGGCGGTGCTCTTCCATCCGCACGCCGTTGGCCGAGGCCGGTGGCAGGAACGGGATGAAGTTGAAGCCTTCGATCTTGTCGGCCAGGGCGGTATTGTAGCCCGAGGTCGAAGCGAACCAGTCATGCGTCGCGCCGCCCAGGTTCTCGCCCAGCAGGTAGTCCCGGGCGGACGAGCCGCGGGTGAAGACTTCGGCGTCGATCAGGCCCTCGGCATACCACTGGGCCACGTTGGCCAGCGCGTCGCGATAGGCTTCTTCGGCATAGGGATGGGCGATCTTGCCGTCCTTGACGTAGAAGTCGTGGTAGGTGTCCGAGCCGGAGGTCCGGGCATCCCACAGGGTCATCAGGCGCAGCACCTCTTCCCAGTCGCGGGCGAAGTAGGGAACCTCGTCCTTCTGGCCGTTGCCGTTCGGGTCCTGGTCGCGGAACGCCTTGAACACCTCGTAGAGCTCGTCGACATTCTGCGGCTGTTCGAGCCCCAGCTTGTCGAGCCAGTCCTGGCGGATGAACCACGCCCGGCCGTATTTGCCGTCCGGCAGGTAGGGAATGTAGTAGACGTTGCCGTCATAGGCAGAGATCGCGTCCAGCAGGCCGGGGCGTGCGTCGAACCACGCCTTGATGTTGGGCGCATGTTCGTCGATCAGATCGTTCAGCGGGATGAAGGCGCCCTCGGGGCCGTACTGGTTGACCGGCTGCTGGATGCGGTTGCCGCCGACGATGTCGGGCAGATCACCTTTGGCCAGAAGCAGGTTCATCGCTTCGTTGTTGTCCTTGGTGTTCTTGCCGGACGTGTCGTCGATCAGATGAATGCCGGTCAGTTCACGCGCCTTTTCTTCGACGGGGTAAATCTGGCTGCTGTCGCCGTTGACGCCATAGCCCTGGGCGCGCGGCCAGTGCATGTGGATCGTCAGTTCCAGAGGCTCGTCGACGATGCGCAGATGCCCGTCGGCCTGGGCGGGCGCCGTGATGGCGGTTGTGCCCAGAATGGCCAGTGTAAGAGAGAGTTTTCGCATTGGTCTCCTCCTGTTGCGAAGCATGGTTATTCCTTCACCCCACCCAGCAGGATGCCCTTGCTGAAGTATTTCTGAAGGAAGGGGTAGATCAGCAGGATCGGGATGATCGAGCAGACGATGATCGCCGCGCTGACGGTTTCGACCGAGTAGGGCGCGTTGATGAGGGTCGCGGCAAAACTCTCGTCGTCGGTCAGTTCGGTGATGACCTTGCGAAGGTAGACCTGCAGCGGGATCTTTTCCTCGTCCTGCAGCAGGACCATCGCCCAGAAGAACCCGTTCCAGCGCGATACGATGCAGAACAGGGCGACCGTCGCGATGGCCGGCTTGCTGAGCGGCACGTAGACCTTCCAGAGCACCTGAAATTCGTTCGCGCCATCCATCCGGGCGGCTTCTTCGAAGGATTGCGGGATCGCTTCGAAGAAGTTGCGCAGAAGGATGATGTTGAAGCCATTGACGGCAAAGCCGATGATGATGCCGAAATAGCTGTCCAGCAGGCCGAGGTCCCGCATGTTCAGGAAGAACGGGATGAGGCCCGCGTTGAACCACATCGTGAACGCCACCATCAGGTTCCAGAACCGACGTCCGTACAGTTGCGGGCGCGACAGGGCGTAGGCACCGGGGATGATGAACGCCAGGCTCATCAGCGTGCCGCCGATCGTGTAGATGAAGGTGTTCTTGTACGAACTCCAGAACAGAGGCTCGCTCAGCACGCGCTTGTAGGCTTCTACAGTGAAGTCCACCGGCGTCAGGACCACGTTGCCGGCGCGCGCCTCGAAGCCGGTGCTCATCGACAGCGACGCGATGTAGATGAACGGGTAGAGCGTCGAGATCGTGAACAGCGCGATCAGCACCATGTTGACGATAACGAAGAGCTTGTCGCCGCGCGAGTAGAGGTTCATGTTGGCCATTCGGTGGTCCCCCTCACCAGAGCGACGTGCGTGAGTAGCGCTTGGAGATCGTGTTCGCGGTCATCACGAGGATGAAGGCCACGACCGCATTGAACAGGCCGGCGGCGGCGGCAAAGTCGTACTGGCCGCCCTGGATGCCCTGCCGATAGATGAAGGTGTTCACCACGTCGGCGGTCTGGTACGTCGCCGGCTGGTACAGCAGGATGATCATCTCGAACGACACTTCGAGGATGTTGCCGATGCGGATGATCAGCATGATGATGATGGTCGGCATGATCGACGGAATGGTGATCTTCCACATCATCTGCCAGCGGCTGGCCCCGTCCACGACCGCGCTTTCGTACAGCGTGGGTGATACGCCCGCGATGGCCGCAAGGTAGACGATCGACTGGAACCCCGCCTCTTGCCAGATGCCGGTCCCGATGAAGATCGGGCGGAACCATTCGGGCTTGGTCAGGAAGTAGATCGAGTCCATCCCGAACCAGCCGAGGATCGTGTTCACGATGCCCGCCGATGGCGAGAACGCCGTGATGACGATGCCCGCGATGATGACAGACGAAATGAAGTGCGGCAGGTACACGATGGTCTGCGCGGTCTTCTTGAATCTCTGGTTCAACACCTCGTTGAACATCAAAGCCAGCAGGATCGGCACCGGGAACCCGAAAAGCAGCCCGTAGAAGCTGATGATGATGGTATTCTTGAGCGCCCGGAGAAATTGTTCGCTGGAAAAAAGCGTCTCGAAATGCTCCAGCCCGATCCACGGGCTGCCTGCGATGCCGCGGAAGATCGAGTAATCCTTGAACGCGATCTGAAGGCCGTACATCGGCTTGTACAGGAAGACCAGCAGCCACAGGATTGTCGGCAGCAGCATCACGTAAAGCTGCCATTCCCGTTTCAGGTGATCTCCGATGCGCTCCATCCGGCCGGATCTGCGAAAACGCTGGGATTCACTGGCTCGTACCACCAGTTTTTCGGTGCGTCCCGTCGTCGGATCGGTCTCGGTGCTCATGACTCGTGCACCTGACCCGGCAGGGCGGTTCCGCTGTCGGCATCGAAAATGCGGATCAGGTGCGGCGGAACGGTGAAGCCCGTCACATGGTCCAGCGCCTGCATGTTGCCGACCGTTTCGGTGCGGATGACAAAGGGTTTGTCGCCCAGGGTTGCATGGATCAGCGCCTCGGAGCCCAGCGTCTCGACGAGATCGACTTCGACCGCGACATGACCGGGTGACGCGGTGTCGGCTATGGTCGCGAATTCCGGCCGGATCCCGACGACGATCTCGCGGCCCTGGCTGTTTCGCAGCGCGGGCAGTTCGGGCAGCGCCAAGGTCTGCCCGTCGAATTCCGCCACGGGCCGGTCCGTGCCATTGCCGACCGTGGCCTTGACCATGTTCATCGGCGGCGCACCCAGAAAGGAGGCGACGAAGGTGTTTGCGGGGTTGAGGAAAAGCTCCATCGGCGTGCCGATCTGCTCGATCCGCCCGTCATGCATGACGACGATGCGGTCGGCCAGCGTCATCGCCTCGACCTGGTCGTGCGTGACGTAGATCGATGTGGCGCCCAGCCGCTTGTGCAGCCGCTTGATTTCTGCGCGCATCTGGGTGCGCAGCTTGGCGTCGAGGTTCGAAAGCGGTTCGTCGAACAGGAAGACCTTGGGCTGGCGCACGATCGCGCGCCCCATGGCGACCCGCTGGCGTTGGCCCCCGGACAGGTCGGCGGGACGCCGGTCAAGGTATTCGGTCAGACCCAGAATGCCGCCGACTTCCTTGATCTGGCGCGCGATTTCCGCCTTGGGCGCCTTTCGGATGCGCAGGCCGAAGGCGATGTTTTCGGCGACATTGAGATGCGGGTACAGCGCGTAGTTCTGAAAAACCATCGCGACGTCGCGGTCCTTGGGCGCCACGCGGTTCATGACCCGACCGTCGATCGACAGCGTGCCGTCGGTGATTTCCTCAAGGCCCGCGATCATCCGCAGGGTCGTTGATTTTCCGCAGCCCGACGGGCCGACAAGAACGACGAATTCCTTTTCGCGGACTTCCAGGTCGATTCCGTGGACCACCTGAACCGCGCCGTAGGCCTTTACGATGCCATCGAGACTTACGCCAGCCATGGTTCCTCCCTCTCATGTGCCGGGTTCGCAGCACACACAGTAGAACGCATGATTCGCGCTCTGCATGCTTTCTGGGATACTAGTAAATTAACTGGTATACTAGTCGAAATTGTTGTAAGGAAAGAGCGCCCGCTTCAAGCAACGGAAAAGCAAGGGAAAAATGTTGGAGGCAAGAAAGCGTGATGGGCCTGGCGGCAAACGGGGCGCGGATCCGTGCCTCGCACGCGATGCGTGCCAAGGCCGGATGCTGCCGGTTTTCGGGCCGCCGACTCCGACCTGGAGCCTTGGGAATGATCGAAAGAAAGCGAAGAGTAGATGGCGCATGTGACCCAGATCAGTGAACGGCGGACCAGCGTCGACGATATCTACGATTACCTCTACGAGGAGATCGCGTCGTTGCGGTTGCGGCCGGGCGACCGGATATCCGAGGCCGATATCGCCACCCGTTTCGGCGTGTCGCGCCAACCGGTGCGCGATGCATTCAGCAGGCTTGCCAATCTCGATCTGCTGTTGATCCGTCCGCAGCGCGCCACCGAGGTTCGCCGTTTTTCGGCGCGCGAGATCGAAAAGGCCCGGTTTGTCCGCGCCGCGGTCGAAATGGAAGCCCTGCGCTGCGCCGCGAAACGGTGCGACACCGAAGGCGCAGAACGGCTGGATGCGGCACTCTCCCGGCAGGAGCGGGCCGTGGCCGCCGGGGATGTGGAACGCTTCGGGCAGTTGGACTACGACTTTCACAAGGCCCTGTGCGAGATCGCCCGCGTGGATTTCGCCTTTGATGTCATAATGCTGGAGAAATCCAAGGTTGACCGGCTGTGCCGTCTGAGCCTGTCCAAGAAGGAACGGATGCCCGAACTGGTCGAAGACCACCGGGCGATCGCCCAAGCCGTCAAGGCGCACGATCCGGATGCCGCGGTGCGGGCCGGCAAGCTGCACCTGTCGCGTCTGGACGAAACCATCGAACAGATCGCGCGCATCAATGCGAATTACTTCGAGCCAGCGGATGCCTGACATCAGGTCGGTGCGATCGCGTGTATCGACCGCGTGATCGCGGCCTTCCCTTCCCGTCACGCCCGTCGCGTGGCGGCCTTGCCCTTTGACACCTGACAGATGTCCTTTCAATCAAACGCCCCCGATCTCGAAGCTGATGGCGGTCCTACGGCCAGAGCCGTTTTCACGCTGGCTTGGCCGATGACGCTCAAGGCGGTCTTTCTCTTTGGGACCGTCGTCATCGACGGCTATCTTGTATCGGCCTTGGGCGAAGCCGCTCTGGCGGCAATGGGCCTGGCTGCGACGACGGCGGGATTCGTCCTGGGCGTGGTGTTTGCATTTTCCAATGCGATGCAGATCCGCACGGCACAGGTGTTCGGCACGCGGAACCCCGTCCTGATGAAATCCGCCCTGGCGTCGGGCCTGGTTGTCAGCTTGGCCCTCGGGGCCGTGGGGCTTGCGTTGCTGGCGGTGTTCGGGCGCGGGTTTCTGAATGCAATGGCGCCGAGCGCGGATGTCGCGGAATTGGCGTGGTCCTACCTGACTATCTTTTCGCTGGTCATCCTGGGTGAAGCGGTATCGCAATGTCTGTCGAGCTATTTCAATGGCTGCGGTCGCACGCGCTTGCCGCTGTACGGATATTGCCTTTCGGTGCCGATAAACGTCGTTGCGAGTGTCGTGTTGATCCACGGTCTGTGGGGATTGCCGGCTTTCGGTGTGGCCGGCGCGGCGATGGGCAGCGCCATCGCAATCGGTATCCAGGCGCTGTTCCTCGTGTCGCAGCTGCGCCGGCTGGATGGACATCTGCGCGGGGTTGCCGGTTGGCACAAGGCCGGTTTCTTGCAGGCCTTGAAATGGCACGTGGTTTTTTCGCTGCCCATCGCGGCGACCTTCATCAGTGCCAACTTCGCCAATCACGTCTGTGCGCTGATCTTCGCGCGGCTCAGCCTCAACGAATTCGCCGCGATGACGCTGATCATGCCCTGGATCATGGTCGCGGGCACCTTTGGCATGCAGTGGGCACAGGCGACGGGGATCATCGTCGCGCAATTGCTGGGGCAGGGGCGCCCCGAGCCGGTGCTTGACCGGTTTCTGGCCAGCGCCTGGCGCGGCGCCTTTGTCGCGGCAGCGGCGGTCGCCAGTGTCTACGCGGTGGTTTGCCTGTCTGCGGCCGCGATCTACACCGACCTCGACGCCGAAACCGTGACGATCCTTGCCGGCTTTCTTCCCGTTCTTCTGGTATTGCCGTTCCCCAAGGGCTCGAACGCGATCTGCGGCAACACGCTGCGCGCCAGCGGCGACACCGTGCATGTCATGCACATCTTCCTTTGGTCGCAATGGCTGTTCCGCGTGCCTGTCACGGCACTGGCGGTGATCTATCTCGACTGGGCCGCCGTCTGGGTGCTGTCGATCATGCTGTGGGAGGAGCTCGTGAAGTTTCCGGCTTTCCACCGTCGGCTGCTGCGCGGTGACTGGAAGCGCTCGGAGGTGGCAGGATGACCCGATCCAAGGAGGATTCGACATGCAGATCACAGACGCACGCGTCTTTGTGGGCGGACCCGGCAAGAACTATGTCACGCTCAAGATCCTGACGGATGCGGGCGTCTACGGACTGGGCGACGCGACGCTGAACAATCGCGAAACGCTGCCCGCCGCCTACCTGCGCGACTACCTGATCCCAAACCTGATCGGGATGGATCCCCGCAATTCCGAGGACATCTGGCAGTTCTTCTATCGCGGCGCCTATTTCCGGCGTGGCCCGATCGCCATGGCGGCGCTGGGTGCCATCGACATGGCCCTGTGGGACATCAAGGCCAAGCTGGCGGGACTGCCGTTGTACCAGCTTTTCGGCGGCAAGAGCCGCGAGGGCGCCATGGTCTACGCCCACGCCACCGGAGCGGATCTGGACGATCTGATGGACAGCATCGCCTGGTATGTCGAACAGGGCTACCAGGCCGTTCGCGTCCAGTGCGGAATCCCCGGCATGCCATCCGCAAGCTATGCCGTGCCGGAACACAAGGGCGCCCGGCGGCATTACATCACCGACTACGCCGGTATCCGGCCCAAGCTCGAAATCTGGGAAACCGACCGCTACATGCGTTTCATGCCCGACGCGCTGGCCGAGATCCGGGCACGGTTCGGCCCTCGGTTGCATATCCTGCACGACGTGCATCACCGCTTGCTGCCGCGTGAGGCGGCGGAATTCGCCAAGGCGGTCGAACCGGTGCGGCTGTTTTGGATGGAAGACCCGACCCCGGCCGAAGATCAGGACGCGCTGAGGCTTGTCCGGCAGCATTCGACGACACCCATCGCCATCGGCGAGGTGTTCAACGCGATCTGGGACTGCAACAGGTTGATCGAAGACGAGCTGATCGATTTCATCCGGGTCGCCGCGACCTATGCCGGCGGGATCACTCCGGTGAAACGGATCGTCGACCTGGCGGGCCTGCACCATGTGCGCACCGGTTTCCACGGCGCGCCCAGCCATTCGCCGATCTGCATGGCAGCGCATGCACATCTGAACGCCTGGGCGCCGAATTTCGGTATCCAGGAATACCTCGTGCTGGGCACGCCGGAATGCGACGCGCTGTTTCCTTCGGAACACCGGATGGAAAACGGCATGGTCCTGGTCAGCGACGCCCCCGGCCTGGGGGTTGATTTCGACGAAACCGAAGCCGCCCGCTACAGCTATGAGCCGGGCAGCCATCCGGTGGTGCGGCTGCCGGATGGCACGATGTGGAATTACTGAATCCGTGGCGCCGCCGCGCTGCCTATTCGAAATACTCGGCGTGGCGTTCGTGGATTTCGCGGATCGTTTCGTCCAGCCGCGACAGATGACGCGTGACCACCGCACGCGCAGCGTCGACGCTTCGGCCGGCCAGCGCACTGGCGATTTCGCGATGGTCTTCCAGAACCGCCGAAGCTTCATACGCCTTGCTCAGGCTCAGCACGCACAGGCGGTCGATCGACCGCTTGCATTGTTCGATGGTTTCGAAGGCCAGGGGATAGCCGCTCAGCGCGCAGATCAGCCGGTGAAACTCGTAGTCCTGAGCGTGAAAGGCGTCGATCTGTCCGGCCTCGATTGCCTCGGCCTGCCGGGCGATATTGGCTTCGAGCGTGTCGGCGCGACGGGTGTCCCAGACCGAACAGGCCCGCGTCACCACTTCCAGCTCGACCGCCAACCGGATAAAGCGCGCGTTCGCGATCTTGGGCATCGAAAACCCGCGTACTTCGGTCGCGCGCTGCGGACGGATCAGCAAGAGATCGAGGTTTCCCAATCGGTTGAAGGCGTCACGCACGGGCTGGCGCGATACGCCGAGACGCGTCGCAACTTCGGCTTCGGATATGCGCGTGCCGGGCAGCAGATCGAGCGACGCGATCTCTTCGTAAAGCGTGTCGAACACCATATCGGTGGTGGTTTTCGAGACCAGGGGCATTGCTGTTTTCTGCATCGGTTCCTTTTCCCTGAGGCCGGTATCTAGCAGGTTTCTCAAGCGGCGAAAGTTGGCGGTGCTACTCTGGCGGCGCGGGTGTGTGTGACGAACACAGTCCGCACGTCGCCAACCCGCAACGAATGCACTTGACAATACTGGGATACTAGTCTCCACTTCGCGAAAGACAAGGCCGCATACGTCGTCGGCCCGGCCACACGGAACCGGTTCGCTGAACAACCTGGTCAACAGGGTTGCGGCATGACCGAGCAAGACCTGGTTAACAAAATCCTAGGGAGGACCTCATGTACAAGACATCCAAGGCATTTCTCATCGGCGCGGTTGCTGCGCTGACAATGTTGGGCAGCGCTTCGTCGGCAGCCGAATGGCGTGGCTGGAACATCCATGTCGAGGGCTATCCGAACACCGTCGCGATGGACAAGTTCGCCGAGTTGCTTGCCGATAAGACCGGCGGCGAAATCACCCTGCAGATGTTCCACGGGGGCACGCTGGGCAGCCAGCCGGACGCCATCGAACAGGTTCGCCTTGGCGGGCTCGAGATCGGCAATTTCAACCTTGGCCCGATCGGCCCTATCGCCGCCGAAGCCAACGTCGTGTCGCTGCCGTTCATCTTCAAGGACGTGCCGCACATGTTCCGCGTCCTGAACGGCGAGGCCGGCGCGATGATCGCCGAAGGCATGGCCGCCAAGGGGTTGGTTCCGCTGGCCTGGTACGATGCCGGAGCGCGGTCGTTCTACAACGGCACCAAGCCGATCAACACGCCCGAAGACGTGGCCGGCATGAAGGTGCGGGTCATGAACAACGATCTTTATTCGGGCATGATCGCGCAACTGGGCGGGAACCCGTCGCCGATGGCCTTTGCCGAGGTGTACCAGGCGCTGAAGACCGGTGTCGTGGACGGGGCGGAAAACAACTGGCCGTCCTATGAATCGACCGGCCATTTCGAGGTGGCGGGATACTACTCGCTCAGCCAGCACCTGATCATTCCCGAATGCGTCTGCATCAACGCCGATGTCTACAACGCGTTGTCCGACGACATGAAGGCCGCGGTGAAAGAGGCGGCGATGGAATCCGCCGCACTGCAGCAGCAGTTGTGGAACGAACGCGAGGCGACGAGCCGCGAGATGGTCGAAAAGGCCGGCGTGGTGACCAACGAGATTGCCGACAAGGCGCCGTTCCAGGCCGCGATGGCCCCGGTCTACGAGGCGTACCTGGCCGCCAATCCCGACCTTCGGCCGTTGGTCGAACTGATCCAGGCGACCGAATAACATCGCCAGACACCCCCGGCGGTTTCACCGCCGGGGGCCCTTCGCTCAGGATCGCATGATGGACGACACCAAACCGCACGCGGATTTCATGACCCCGGTGGATACCGCGCTGGACCGCATAGCGGGCCTTTGCAAGCTGATCACCGGCGTGTCGATGGTCGTCCTGACAGCGATATTCGGCTGGCTGGTTTTCGGCCGCTACGTCTTGAACGCGACGCCGACCTGGGTGGAACAGGCCGCGCTTTTGCTGGTCATGGTCATCGCGTTTCTGGGTGCCGCCGTGGGGGTGCATGAACACACACACCTGTCGGTGTCGGCGCTGCGCAGCGCGGTGCCGGACCGGCTGCGCAAGGTTTTCGTCATCGTGACGGACCTTGCGATGGCCGGGTTCGGGGCGCTGATGTTGATCTACGGCGCGCGGCTGACCGTGTTCAAATGGGATTCGCAAATCCCGCTCATTCAGCTGCCGGAAGGACTGCGGTCGCTGCCGCTGACCGTCGGCGGTGGGCTTATCCTGGTATTTTCTCTGGCGCATCTGGTTCGGTTGGCGCTGGGGCGCGACCTGCGCAGCGACACCATCCAGTAAGGACCGATCATGGGGCTTCTCGTTCTGCTTGGCCTGTTCGCGCTCTGCGTCGTGATCGGCGTACCCGTGGCTTTTGCGCTTGGCATCTCGGCCATCGCCGCCTTTGCCTATGAAGGCTTGCCGCTGATGATCGGCTTTCAGCGGATCATCTCGGGCATCAACGTCTTTTCGCTGATGGCCATCCCGTTCTTCATCTTCGCGGGCGAGTTGATGTTCCACGGCGGCATCGCCATGCGGCTGGTGAAATTCGCTTCGGCCGCAGTGGGCGCGGTGCGTGGCGGGCTGGGCATCGTCAACGTCTTCTCGTCGATGCTGTTCGGCGGCATCTCGGGTTCGGCGGTGGCCGACATCTCGGCGTTGGGGTCGATCCTCGTGCCGGTGATGAAGGAAAAGGGCTATGACGCGGACTATGCCGTGAACGTCACGGTCACGTCGTCGATCGCTGGCATCATCATTCCGCCCAGCCACAACATGATCATCTACGCCATCGCCGCGGGCGGCGGGATTTCCATCTCCAAGCTGTTCCTGTCCGGTGTCGTGCCGGGCGTGCTGATGTGCCTTTGCCTTGCCGTCGCCGCCTACCTGGTTGCCGTGCGACGGGGATACAGCGCCGAAAAATTCCCGGGCCTGACCGCGCTGGCGCTCAGCTTTGTCGGGGCGATCCCCGGCTTGATGACGGCCGTCATCATCGTCGGTGGTGTGCTGTCCGGGGTCTTCACCGTGACCGAGTCCGGCGCGTTCGGCGCGATCTATGCCTTCGTCGTCACGCTGCTGGTCTATCGCAGCCTCACGCTCGAGAAGTTTCGCATTGCGGTCGTATCGGCCGTGCGCACCACGGCGATGGTGATGATCCTGATCGCCTGTGCGGGTGCCTTCGCCTACATGCTGACCTTCTACCGGGTGCCCAACAAGACGGTGGACCTGCTGACCGGGTTGACCGACAACCCGATCATGATCCTGCTGCTGATCAACCTCGTGCTGCTGGTGCTGGGGATGATCATGGACATGGCGGCGCTGATCCTGATCTGCACGCCGATCTTCCTGCCGGTCGCGGCCAGCATCGGGGTCGATCCGTACCAGTTCGGAATGATCCTGCTGGTCAATCTGGGCCTGGGGCTGTGTACGCCGCCGGTCGGGTCATGCCTGTTTGTCGGTTGCGCCGTGGGCAAGCTCCCGATGGAAAAGGCCGTGCGAACGATCTGGCCCTTCTACATCGCGATCCTCGTGGCGCTGATGCTGATCACGTTCGTCCCGGCGATCTCGCTGACCTTGCCATCGCTGATCGGGTCCTGAGGCGCATCTGACCGATGTCTTGAGCCCTCCGTATTGTTGACGTCGCTCTGGAAGGGTAGCGTCGGTCTGACCATGATCGAGATCCTTGCCGACCGCACCTATCGCCACCTGTTCCTGGCCCAGATCGTGGCCCTTCTGGGCACCGGCCTTGCGACCGTGGCGCTTGGTCTGCTGGCCTTCGACCTGGCCGGCGACCGCGCCGCGATGGTGCTGGGGACGGTCTTTGCCATCAAGATGGTCGCTTATGTCGGCATCGCGCCGATCGCGGGCGCCTTTGCGGACAGGCTGCCGCGCCGCGCTTCGCTGGTGACGCTTGACCTGATCCGTGCGGCCGTTGCCGTCTGCCTGCCTTTCGTGAGCGAGATCTGGCAGGTCTACGGGCTGATCTTTGTGTTGCAATCGGCCTCCGCCGCCTTCACGCCCACGTTCCAGGCCACGATACCCGATGTCCTGACGGATGAGGCGCGCTATACCCGCGCGCTTTCGCTGTCGCGCCTGGCCTATGATGTGGAAAACATCGTCAGCCCGACACTTGCCGCGCTTTTGCTGGCGGTCATGAGCTATAACGTTTTGTTCCTGGGCACGGCGGTGGGGTTTGCCGCTTCGGCACTGCTGGTGGTCTCGGTACTGCTGCCCAACCCGGCTCCGTCAACGCATCGCGGCATCTACGATCGCACCACGCGCGGCATCCGGATCTACCTGGCCACACCGCGTCTGCGTGGCCTGCTGGCATTGAACCTTGCCGCGGCCGCCGCGGGCGCGATGGTGCTGGTAAATTCCGTCGTTCTGGTGCGCGGCGTGCTGGGTTTGCCTGAAAGCGCGTTGGCCTGGACGATGTTCGCGTTCGGGGCGGGGTCGATGTTGGCGGCACTGGCGTTGCCGCGACTGCTGGACCGCCTGCCGGACCGGCCGGTCATGATCGGCGGAGCGGCGCTGATGATCGTGACCCTGGTTGGCTCTGCGACCTGGATCGCCGTGCTTGGCCCTGCCTGGTCCGTCTTGTTGGCCGCCTGGGTGCTGATCGGGCTGGGGTATTCCGCCGTTCTGACACCGTCGGGTCGCCTGCTGCGGCGTTCGGCCCATGCCGCAGACCGGCCCGCGCTTTTCGCAGCGCAATTCGCGCTCAGCCATGCCTGCTGGCTGCTGACCTATCCGCTGTCGGGGTGGCTGATGACGCAATTCGGCCCGGTCGCGGCGTTGATCCTTCTGGCAAGTCTGGCGTCGGCGGGTTTGGTCGTGTCGCTGCGGGTTTGGCCCGGGCAGGATCCCGAAACGGTCGAGCACAGGCACGACAACCTGCCGCTGGACCATCCCCATCTGCAGGGGCAACGGCGGCATTCCCATCCGCTGATAGTCGATGAGCACCATCCGAGATGGGCATCGAAGTTCTGAAACGGCAACATGGCGCGCCGCTCATCCCATCCGATCGGGGCCGCCTTGTCGAAAAACAGCGGGCCATTGGCCGGGCAGATCGCCGTCACCGATTTCCGGGCGCCATAGTTCCTCCATAGCCAGGCCGCGGATAGCCGAACCGGCGTCGTGAGGGTGGCGCGACGTTTTTCGGGCTTTTGGGGAAGGCGGCCGCCGACACCACCCTAGTCCAGCCGATGCCGGTAGTCGCTGACCAGCAGATGCGTCGGCGCAACGTCTTCCTCGATCTCGGCGAAGCGGCCGATCGGTTCGCGGAAAACATTGTCGGTCTCGTCGTCATTCACGGTCGACACTTCGCCGATCAGCACGTCGCCGCCATCGCCCCAGAAGGCGTGCCAGTCGCCGGGGCGCAAGGTGACGCTTTCACCGGGAGCCAATCGCAGCTTTTCACCGGGCGCATAGTCGTGGCGGATGCCGTCCAACCAGACCGTGCCGCCGCGGTCTTCGGCGAAACCGCCTGCGTCGTCCGAGCCGAACAGCTCGACCACCAGCGTCGCGCCGCCACGATTGATGATGTCCTCGGCCTTGATGACATGCGTGTGCATCGGACTAAGCTGATCGCGTCGCGAGATCAGCAGCTTTTCGGCATAGCACATGCCGCCGCCGCGCCTGAGATCGGCCAGCAAGCCATTGCGCAAGGTGAACAGGAAAAGCCCCATCTCGTCGAAACGCCCCGCGCCGTAGTCGGTGATGTCCCATCCGCAGCGGGCGTCGATCACATGACGTGCGTCGGTCTTGCGCGCCTTGAACTCGTCGGGGGTCCAATACGCGAAAGGCGGAAGGGTAAAGCCGTACCGGCGGATCATGTCGTCCGCGGCGGCCATGATTTCGTTGATGCGCGAGCGTTTCATGCCGGGGCCTTCTGCGTGCTGAGGATTTCTATCACCATTGCCGCCGTCCAGGTAAAGTCTCCGCCGCCGCAGCCTTCGGCCGTGATCGGATCGTAATACTCGGCAAAGCCGCTTTCCTCGATCAGCCGGATACAATCGGAAAAGATCCGTTCGGACATCGCCCGTTGCCCGGCGTTCTTCAACCCGTCGGCGATCATGTAGTTGACGATCAGCCACACCGGGCCGCGCCAGTAGCGCAGGCTGTCGAATTCCGGTGCCTCCGGATCGTGGCTGGGTACCAGGAACCGCGCGCTCTGGGCCAGTTTCCCGATCCGTTCGGCGATCGCTTGGGCGCGATGTTCGGGAATGGCGCAGAAAGCCGCCAGCAGCCCGCCGATGGACGGGCTGTCGATCAGCGCGCCAAGCGCCCGGTCCTGGCACGCGTACTGGCCCAGCTTGCCGTTCCACAGAGTGTCCATCGCCGCGATGCCGCGCGTGGCAAAGGCGCGTGACTGTTCGGCGATTTCCATCTCGCCCAGCTTTTCGGCGAGGCCGGCCAGGTCGCTGCAAGACCGGATCAGGATCGCGTTGAAACCCGGATCGACGATGCGGAAGGGCGAGGCATCGTGCAGCTTCGCGTTGTCCCAGCCGAGGCTGCGGAAATGCTGCACCAACCAGATATAGCGCTTGTATTGCTCGTCCGTCGGTCGGTGCGCCGGGTTGGCATGCGCGGTATCGCGGCGCCTGAACGGCATGACGCCGTCGGTGGGCACGCGGTCGAACGCGTCGTCCCAATCGACCGAATTGTCGCGCCCGGATTCCCAGGGATGCAGGATCGCCACCAACCCCGTGCCCTGCGGGTCGCGGTCGCGATAGAACCACTGATGCCAGGCATGAACGCGCGGCAGCAGTGCACGGGCCTTGCGTTCCGCGAGGGTGCGGTTGCCTGCACGGTCGAAGATCCGGCGTATGGCAAAACCCGCGACGGCCGGTTGCGTGATCCCCGAGGTCGGCACCGGCCGACCGGTGTCCCAGACGTCTGGTCCCGGAAAATAGCCGTCGTCCTGCTGGTGAAAGATGATGTGCGGCACCATGCCGTCAGCCCATTGGTGGGCGAACAACGTCTCGATCTCGGTCCAGGCTCGGGCCTCGTCGAAATGCGAAAAGCCAAGCGCACTCAGCGCCGAGTCCCAGTTCCACTGGAACGGGTAGAGGCCGTGCGTCGGAACGGTATAGGCACCGCGGTCGTTGCGCCTGAGCACGCCGCGCGCTTGCTCGATCAGGTCCTGTCTCATGGGTTCTCCTCAGGCAACGGCCAGTGTGGTTTCGGGATCGAACCAGCGGACCCGGTCGGGTTGCGGCGCAAGCGTCAGCCTGTCGCCGGGCTTGACGGGCGTGTCGCTGTCCAAAACCGCGCGGAACAACGCGCCACCCACGTCGCAGGTGACCAGAAGATACGCACCCAGCGGTTCCACCACCTTGGCCGTCGCCGTCAGCCCGGTGGAGGCCGGGCGCATGTCTTCGGGACGGATCGCAAAGGTCAGCGGCTTGCCCGTTTTCGGACCGTCGATGACTTGACCCGCCACGCTCCACTTGCCGTCGCCCTTTGACTGCGCAGGCAGGAAGTTCATCGGCGGGTTGCCGATGAAGCTGGCCACGAATTCCGCCGCGGGATTGCGGTAGACCTCGATCGGCGATGCGGCCTGCACGATCTTTCCCTGGTGCATGACGCTGATCCGGTCGGCCATCGACATCGCTTCGACCTGGTCGTGGGTGACGTAGATCGCCGTGGTGTTGCTTTCGGCCAGCACGCCTTTCAACTCGGCCCGCATTTCCATCCGCAAAAGCGCATCGAGGTTCGACAGCGGTTCGTCCATCAGGATCACGTCGGGCTCCATAGCCAGCGCCCGGGCCACGGCGACGCGCTGGCGCTGACCGCCCGACAGTTCACCGGAATAGCGTTTCAGCAATTGGTCGATATGCATCAACCCCGCCACACGTTCGACCCGAGCCGCGACCTCGGCGTTGGGCAGTTTGCGCATGCGCAGGCCGAAACCGATATTCTCGAACACCGTCAGGTGCGGAAAGACGGCATAGTTCTGGAACACCATGGCGATCCCACGATCCTTGGGCGCAAGGTGGTCCACCCGGCGCCCGCCGATCCAGACTTCGCCGGTGGTTGCGGTTTCAAGACCGGCGACGATCCGCAGAAGCGTGGTCTTGCCGCAGCCCGAAGCGCCCAGAAGCACCATGAATTCCTGGTCGGCGATGGTCAGGTTGATGTCGTGAAGCGCCTGGTAATCGCCGAATTTCTTGGCGACGCTCTTGATCTGGATCTCGGCCATTCTTCGAAGCTCCTTTCCGGTCGCCCCGCTTCAGCGGTTGGCGATGCCCCACATGGCGAACAGGTATTTGCGCACGGCGAATATGAAGACCAACGCCGGCACGACGAGGATGAAGCCACCCGCGAATTTCAGATGCAGCGGGGAGGTATCCAGGTTTTGCAGCAAAAAGGCGGTCAGCGTGCGGTTCTCGATGGTCAGAACAGCGGCCGCGAAGACCTCGTTCCACGAGATCACGAAAGCGAAGATCGCCGATGCGGTGATGCCAGGCAGGATCAGTGGCAGAACGACCTTGGTGAAGGCCGTCAACCGGGTGCAGCCCAGGGTCCAGGCCGCTTCTTCCAACTCCAGCGGGATGCCCGAGAACAGCGAGTAGGTGATCAGCACCGAGAACGGGATCGCCAGGGTGGTGTGCACCAGCGCCAGGCCGAATACCGTGTCGTCAAGCCCGGTCCGGATGAACATCACCGCCAGCGGAAGCGCCAGAAGGGGCAGGGGAAACGCGCGCGTCAGCAGGATCAGCAGGCGGAACAACTCCTTGCCGCGGAATTCGAAACGGGACAGCGCGTAACCGGCCGGCGCGCCGATCAGGATCGACATGACCATCGTCAGGCCGGCGACCAGAACCGAGTTCTTGAGCGCAGTCAGCATCCCCGCGAAGCCAGCGAAGAATTGCAGCGACGCGAGATCGAATTCCGGGATGAACGGCTTTGGAAACCCGTTCACGGTGTCGGGCGAACTCAGCGTGTTGATCAGCAGAAAGTAGATCGGCACCAGTACCCAGGCGCACAGCAGCACCACGGCGGCGGCATAGACCAGGCGGCCGGCCCTGCGGGTATCGGGCACCGCGACATCGGTGGCGACGGCGGTCATATCGTGGCTCCTTTCGGAACGCGCAGGACCCGCAGGATCACCAGTGTCGCCGCGATCGAAATGGCGAGGATGATCAAGGCCATGGCCGCGGCAGCTCCGCTATTCAGCAGGTCGAACTGATAGGTATAGGTTTCGCCCATGAGGACCGGAAACAGCGTGCCGCCAAGGGCTGCGACCACCGCGAAAACCTCGAAGGCCAGGATGACCCGCAGGACCAGCGCGGTTTGCAGGGACGGCCGAAGTAGCGGCAGCGTGATGCGCAGGAACTGTTTCCACTTGGAGGCGCCGAAGACTTCGGCCGCCTCGTAGTATTCCTTGGGGATCAGGCCGATGCCGGCCACCAGGATCACCAGCATGATCGCCGTCGCCCGCCAGATCTCGGCCAGCATGATGGCCAGGAACACGATCCCGGGGTTCTGGAACGTCAGCAGGTTGACCGGTTTGTCGATCAGCCCAAGCCCGGTCATCATCGAGTTCAGAAAGCCGGATTGCTCGAAGATGGCCAACCAGATGATGCCTGCAGCCAGGTCGGAGATCCCCAGCGGGATGGTCCAGACGTAAAGCACCAGGTCGCGGCCCTTCTCCATCCGGTTGACCATGGTGGCCATGAGAAGCGCCAGCGCCAGCTGGATCGGCACGACAGCCGCCGCCAGCAACAACGTATTGCGCAACGAGATCGGGAATTTCCAGTAGCTGGTCACTTGCCTGAAATTGTCGAGCGAGAACCCTTCGCCGGTGCTGAAGGCCTGCTTGGAGACAAGCAGGAACGGATACACAAAGAACAGGCACAGGAACAGGGTGACCGGCAGGATCAGGACATAGGGTAGCAACCGAGCGTTCATCGGGTCGCTCCTTCTGGGGCGCTGAGGGCGTGCTTTGCGGGGAAGGACGTGTCCGGGCCTGGTGAAAAGGCGGCCCGGACACCGGGAGGTGTGAAAGGGCGCTGGCCTTATTCGACCGGGCAGGCGCCTTCGGACGGTGCGTCGGGCGCCCAGCACGGCGCGCCGGTGGCTTCCATGATCGCCGCCAGCGTGGCCTTCTGATCGTCGAGCACGGCGCGGATGTCCTGGCCGGCCAAAACGATCCGTTCAAAGCTGTCGACGAAGACCTGGTTGAATTCGCCGCCCTTGTCGCCCAGGCCCGCCGGCAAAAGCCCCGGATTGGCATCGGCAGAGCCGCTCATCTTGGCGATCGCGTTACCCGCGGCCTTGACCGATGGCGGCAGATCGTCCGGAAGATCCACGTCGACCACCGGGAAAAAGTTGGTGGCGCGCAGCGTCGCGATCTGCGTTTCCGGCTTGAGCATGTATTCGATCAGCGCCTTGGACGCCTCCATGTCGGGCGCGGTGCGCGGGATTGCGACACCGGCAAGAACAGGCATGAAGCCGCGCCCGGTCGGACCAGCCGGCGCCGGGAAGGCGACGAAATCGTCGGGGCGTTCGTTGAACGCCTGCGCAAGACGCGAGGTGTGATCGAAAACGATCCAGGCATCGCCGGACAAAAGCTGTTCCTGCATGAACGAGAAGTTGGTCGAGGCCGGATTGGTGTGCGTCCAAAGCTCGCGCATCTTTTCCCACGCGGTGACCGCCTCGTCGCTGGCGAAGGTGCGCACGACGCCGTTGGTGTAGGACGGATAGAGATAGCCCTGGAAAAAGCGGTGCTTCAGTCCCTTCGGGCCGGCCGGGAAGCCGAACTTGGGTTCACCTGCCGCTTCATGCGCATTTGCGGCCCATTCGATCAGTTGGTCGTAGGTCAACGCGTTGATGTCTGCGCCCTCGGGCAGGTATTGCAGCGCTTCCTTGTTGGCCGCCATGACGTAGCTGGCCTGCATCCAGGGAATGTACTGCAAGCTGTCGGTTCCCAGCTTGGCAAGCGTGTTGAACGTTCCCGATGCGCTCATGACACCCATGTCCGACAGGTCGACCAGATCATCGGGGTTCATCGCCGAGAAATCACCGTGCAGCGCGCCCAAGACGGCAATGGTGCCCGAACCGGCCTGCAGTTCGGCCTGCAGACGTGTCAGCCAGGGGCCACCGTCATTGGGCTGGTAATCGACGGTTTCGCCGAATCCGGCCAGCACCTGTTCGCGCATCGCCTGCGCTTCTTCGACGGGTTTGGCCTGCGTTGACCAGAACAGCATATCCGCCTGGGCCGAAAAGGCGCTGCATGCGAAAGCGACGCCGGATGTCGCGCCGAGAATCCTGGAAAATAGGGTCATGGTTCCTCCCAAAAATGTCGCGCGGGGCCGGATCTTGTCGTGGCTTCCGCAGTGAAGCGCCGCGCCTCGACTTCGTTCGAGGTTCCGCGCGCCGAGGGGGAAGGACGCGTCACTTTGGCGAAGTGGCCGCGAATCTCCTCCCTTGGCTCAAGCGTGATACATCGTTATACCTTGCGTCAACATTTTTTCCGAGACGACGACACCCCCTTCCGCAAATGGCGGTCGAAAATGGTTGAAACTCTGGGAATTTTTGTCAAAGACTTGGGCGTAACGATATATCTGATTGTGAGGCAGTTCGTGTCCGGCAAACCGACCTTGGGTACCGTCGCCAAAGCTGCGGGGGTCTCGATTCCCACGGTGAGCCAGGTATTGCGCGGAACCGGCCGCATTTCAGAGCAGACCCGCGACAAGGTGCTCGAGACGGCCCGCCAGCTGCACTATGTACCGAATTCTCGCGCCGCCGCGATCCGATCCGGGGACAACCACGAAATCGGGTTTGTCATCAACCAATTGCAGAACCCTTTTAACGCCGAGGTGATTGGCGGCGTCGTGGATCTGCTCGAAGCCGAAGGCTATCTGGTATCCATCGTCGACACGCGTGACGATCCGGTGCGGCAGTCTCGGCAACTCGAGGCCTTCATCCGGCACGGCCGCGGAGGTTTGTTGTGGGTGCCCGCGATGGACACGCCGGAAGAAACATTCGACCTGTTGCGCGCGCAGGGCATCCCGACCGTGACTTTCCTGAGAAACGTGCGGCGCGATCTGGATCATGTCGGTATCCGCAATGCCGACGCGACCGCGACAGCGACCGGACACCTGATCGGTCTGGGACACCGACGCATCGCCTATCTGGGCGGCAATGATTCCAGCATCGTTCGGCGCGAACGGGTCGACGGCTATCGCAAGGCGATGGTCGATCGCGGGCTTGGGTCTTTGGTGGTCTGGGATTGCGACGACAACAAGCTCGCGGGGCTCGAGGCGATGACGGCGCTGCGCCGCGCCCATCCGGAAGTGACGGCGCTGGTGTGCAATGGTGACATGGTCGCGCTAGGAGCCAGCCTGGCCGTGACCCGGTCGGGACTGCAGCCTGGACGCGACATGTCGATCATCGGCTTCGACGACATCCAGGATGCGGCCGTGGCCACGCCGCCGCTGACGACGATGGCGGTGTCGCCGCACAAACTGGGCCGCCGACTGGCGCGAATCCTGCTGGATCGCATCGAGGATCCGGACATGCCGCCCACCACGTCGGAGGTCACGGCCGAGCTCGTGGTGCGCGACACCACCGGTGCATTGTCGCGCAGGGGCGATGTCGTCGGAGGCGACGCTTCGGGTTCAGCCGCCTGACCGCACCTTGCGCTGCGCGATGTCGCCCCCGGCGATCCGGCGCAGGGATACCTGCAACCGCTTTTCCGCCGATGCGATTTCGGCCAGAACCTCGCGCGTATAGATCATGTGGGCCTCTGCCGCGGCACCCGCGGCTTCGGGATCGCGTGCCAGAATGCCGTCGACGATGGCGATATGCTGGTTGCGCAGCGTTTCGCGCACTTCGGGCAGTGCGTACAGGCGTTCGCGGTTCAGAAAGACACCCTGCCGCAACATGCCGATCAGCGCGCGCATGATCTGCAGCAGAACGGCGTTGTGGCAGGCTTCGTAGACCGTGACATGCAGGTCCAGATCCGCTTCGGCTTCGGCTGCGGGATCGGCCAGGCCGTGGGCGGCCTCGATCCGGGCGACACAGGCTCGCAGCGCGTCGCGGTCCACATCCGTCGCGCGGGTTGCGGCCAGCGTGGCTGCCATCCGTTCCAGCGTGGCACGCAGTTCCAGGTAATTGTCCGAGATGTCCGGCCGTGTGGCGATCAGTGCCATCAGCGGATCGATCAGACCGACCGCCAGTCGGGCCACCGACTTGCTGCCGTCCGGCCCCGACACGATCAGTCCGCGCTCCTCCAGCAGCTTGAGGCTTTGCCGCAGGGTCGGGCGCGACACCTGCAGGCGTTCAGCCATTTCGCGTTCCGACAACAGCGGTTCGCCCGAGCGCAGAGAACCTTCGAGAATCAGGTCTTCGATCTGCCGGGCGGTCAGGTCGGCGACCCCTGTGGCTTTGGCGGATGCAGGCATGGCGAAAGATCCCGGTGTCCATCGACTGATTTCAATGGCTTGTCTGTCGCCAAGCCTAGGGGATGCGACAAATTAGGTAAAGGCGTCTTTCATTGTTGACCCGTGTGGTCAAAACATTTTACCAACATGACCTAACGGAAAGTTGAATTAACCACTGTGCGCGTCAGGGAGCGGCGTCGCGCAATGGCACCGGAGGGGGACAGACATGACCACGTCTCGGCAAAGCGTTCACGATTCACGCGGCCAAGCAAAGCAGCCTGCCGAACCGTTCATCAGCACGGCGACCCAACCAAAGCCGGCCGCTGCGCTGCTGCACGACCTGCGGGCCATCGTCGGAAGCCGCAACGTTCTGACCAAGCCCCGAACGACCCGACGCTTCACCAAGGGGATCCGGTATGGTTCGGGTCCGGTTGTGGCAGTGGTCTGCCCGGGGACGCTGGTCGAGCAATGGCGCGTGCTCAGGACCGCGGTCGAGGCCGGAAGGGCGGTGATCTTTCAGGCCGCGAACACTGGTCTGACGGGTGGTTCGACGCCGTGGGGCGACGACTACGACCGGGAAATCGTGCTCATCAACGTGATGCGTCTGAAAGGCATCCATCTGTTGGGTGCCGGCGAACAGGTGCTGTGCCTGCCCGGTGCCACGCTGGACCGGCTGGAACAGACCCTGCGTCCGTTGGGCCGCGAACCGCATTCCGTGATCGGGTCGTCCTGCATCGGCGCTTCGGTTCTGGGTGGTATCTGCAACAATTCCGGCGGGGCGCTGGTGCAGCGCGGCCCGGCCTATACCGAACTCAGCCTTTATGCCGAAGTCCGCGAGGATGGATCGGTCGCGCTGGTGAACGCGTTGGGTCTCGATCTGGGTGAGACGCCGGAGGAGATATTGGGTCGTCTCGACCGCGGCGACCTGCCCGATGCGCAGCAGACCAACGCCTGGGCGTCAGATCGGGACTATGTCGACCATGTCCGCGATGTGGAGGCCGATACACCCGCCCGGTTCAACGCCGACCCGCGCCGGCTGAACGGCGCGTCGGGATGCGCCGGCAAGCTGGGCGTCTTCGCTGTCCGGCTGGATACCTTCGAGGCCGAGCCGGAAACTGCGGTCTTCTACATCGGCACCAACGACCCGCAGGTGCTCACGGATCTGCGCCGTGACATCCTGGGTCAGTTCGACAATTTGCCGATCGCGGGCGAATACATCCACCGCGACGCCTATGACATCGCCGCCCGCTACGGCAAGGATACCTTTCTGTTCATCCAGAAGGCCGGCACCGACCGGATGCCGGCGCTGTTCGCCACCAAGGCCCGTGTCGATGCCCTGACCGACCGGCTGGGGTTGGGCGCGACAGCGTCGGACAGGGTCGCGCAAACCGTTGCATCGCTGTTTCCGCAGCACCTGCCCAGGCGCATGAACCAGTTCCGCGACCGGTTCGAACACCACCTTCTGCTCAAGATGGGCGGGGCGGGCATCGCCGAGGCGCGCGCCTATCTGGCCGATCGCTTTCCTTCGGACAAGGGCGACATGTTCGAATGCACGCCCGACGAAGGCAAGGCCGCCTTTCTGCACCGCTTTGCCGTGGCGGGGGCTGCGGTGCGCTATCGCGCGATCCACAGCAAGACCGTCGAGGATATCGTGGCGCTGGACATCGCGCTGCCGCGCAACACGCGCGACTGGGTCGAAACACTGCCGCCGGAAATCGACCGCGCCATCGAGAAGAAGCTCTATTACGGCCATTTCTTCTGCCAGGTCTTCCACCAGGATTACGTGATCCGCAAAGGCCATGACTGCCTTGAGGTCGAACACGCCATGTGGCGCCTGCTGGACCAGCGCGGCGCGGAATACCCGGCCGAACACAATGTCGGCCATCTCTACAAGGCCAAGCCCGAACTCGCGCAGTTCTACAAGAAACTCGATCCGACAAACTGCATGAACCCGGGCATCGGGCAGACCTCGAAATGTGCCCATTGGCACTGACCTGACCCCGGCCCGAAAGGGCCGGGTTTCTTTTTGACCAACCTGCGCGGCGCTGCCGCACCCCCGGAGGAGATCATGTCGCTTACCCTAGGATTTCTGCTGGCGCTGTTGCCCATTGCAACCGTGTTCCTGCTGCTCGTCGTTCTGGCCCGATCGGCCAAGCTTTCCATGGCCGTCGCCTATGCGGTGACGGCACTGACCGCCCTGACCATCTGGGGCACGGCGCCCGAAAAGGTGATGGGCGCCACGGTCAACGGGGCCGTCACCGCGATCAGCCTGCTGTTCATCGTGTTCGGAGCGATCCTGCTGCTTTACACTCTGGAACAAAGCGGCGGCATCCGCGCGATCCGCGCCGGGTTCTCGCGCATATCGCCCGACCGGCGGGTTCAGGCCATCATCATCGCCTGGTTGTTCGGGGCGATGATCGAAGGTGCATCGGGCTTTGGCACACCTGCCGCGATCGCGGCGCCGCTGCTTGTCGCGCTTGGCTTCCCGGCCATGGCGGCGGTGATGGTGACCCTGATCATCCAGAGCACGCCGGTGTCCTTCGGCGCGGTCGGCACGCCGATCCTGGTGGGCGTCAAGACCGGCCTCGCCGACCAGCCCCTGGTCGAAGCCACCATCGCACCGATGGGGTTCACCGAATACCTGATGCAGATCGCCGGCAACGTGGCGATCATCCATGCGCTGGTGGGGGTGTTCATTCCACTGCTGATGGTCGGCATGCTGACCCGGTTCTTCGGTACGAACCGGTCGTTCCGCGAAGGGCTGCGCGCCTGGAAATTCGCGCTGTTCGCCGGTGTCGCCTTTACCGTGCCCTATGCATTGATCGCCAACGTGATGGGGCCGGAATTCCCGTCGCTGCTGGGCGGCATCGTTTCGCTGCTGATCGTGGTGCCCGCGGCCCGGCGCGGCTGGTTCCTGCCCAAGGACAGTTTCGATTTCCCGGCGCGCAGCGAATGGGAACACGAATGGATGGGCAAGATGGACAATGTGACGGTCGATCTGGTCGAGGAAGAAAAGCCGATGATGTCGATCGCCCGCGCCTGGGCGCCCTACGCGCTGGTCGTCGGACTGCTGGTGCTGACACGGTCGGTGGAATGGGTCAAGTCGCTGCTGGTCGCACCCGAAGTCACACTGGCCTTCAACGACCTGTTCGGGTCGGGCATCAACGCGGTGGTCAAGCCGCTTTACCTGCCCGGCACGGTCTTCATCGTCGCGGCGCTGGCCACGCTGGTCCTGCACCGCATGCCGTTGCCGGCTTTCGGCCGGGCGTTGAAATCCTCGGGTCACACGATGCTGGCCGCGGCGCCCGCGCTGCTGCTGGCGGTGCCGATGGTGCAGGTCTTCATCAACTCGGCCTCGGCCGAGATGGTCAGCATGCCGATCATGCTGGCCCAGGGCGTCTCGGCCGTGACCGGTGAAAGCTGGTCGCTGTTCGCGCCCTGGATCGGGGCGATGGGCGCCTTCGTGGCCGGATCGAACACGATCTCGAACATGATGTTCAGCCTGTTCCAGTTCTCGGCCGCCGAACAGATCGGACTGGGCGCCGCCGGGGCCGGCCTGATCGTCGCCCTGCAAGCCGTGGGCGGTGCGGCGGGCAACATGATCTGCGTGCACAACGTGGTTGCGGCATCCGCCACCGTCGGACTTGTGGACCGCGAAGGCATGATCATCCGCAAGACCCTGCTGCCGATGACCTATTACGCGGTACAGGGCGGGCTGATCGGCACCGCGCTGATCATCGGGGGGATGAACGTCTGGTGGCTGGCCGCCGCGGGCTGGCTGGCGCTGGTCATCGCCGCGATGTGGATGAACCGTTCGGGCAAGGCGCCGGACGCCGCCGTGATAGCGGCGGAATAAAGCAGCCGAAAGAACAGAGGCCCGCGCCGGTATCCCGGCGCGGGCCTTTTATTAATCTTGCGGCTGCGCTTGATCGTGGCGGGGCCGCCCGCGGTCAGATTTCCTCGGGCACCATCTTGATCGCGCCGCAGGGGCATTCAGCCACGCAGATCCCGCAGCCCTTGCAATAATCGTAGTCGAATTCGAACCGCTTGCCGGGACCCAGCTTGATGACCGCATTGTCGGGGCAGACGCCGTAGCAATTGTCGCATTCAAAGCAATTGCCGCAGCTCAGGCAACGGCGCGCCTCGTAAAGCGCATTGGTCTCGTCCAGCCCGTCCACCACCTCGCCGAAGGTCGATTTGCGGCGCTCGATGTCCAGAACCTGCTGAACGGTTTCCGGCGCGTCGGTGTAGTACCAGGGGTTCAGCTTGTCGAAATCGGCGATCTCGGGCTTTGCCGGCCGTTCGTAGGTACTCGATTGCAGCCAGGCATGGATGGCGCGGGCGGCGTGTTTTCCGTGCCCGACAGCGACCGTCACCGTGCGTTCAGACGGCACCATGTCGCCCCCGGCGAAGACGCCCGCATGTCCGGTCATGAACTGGCCGTTCACCTGGATCACCTTGTTCTCGATCTCGACGCCGGGCAGCTTTTCGACAAAGGACGTATCGACGTTCTGCCCAAGCGCCATCACGACGGTATCGGCCTCCAGTTCGTCCATCTCGCCCGTGGGCTGGGGTTTGCCGTTCTCGTCCAATTCCATCCGCTCGACGACGATCCTGCCGCCGTCGCCCACCTCCTTGATGGTGGTCAGCCAGTTGACGATGACGCCTTCCTCCATCGCCTCGTCCATCTCGAAATCATGGGCCGGCATCTGGTCGCGGGTGCGGCGGTAGACGATGATCGCCTCTTCGGCGCCCATGCGCTTGGCGGTGCGGGCGACGTCGACCGCGGTGTTGCCGCCGCCATAGACCACCACGCGGCGACCCAGCATCGGCTTGTCCTGCGCGATTTCCATGTCGTGCAACACGCCCACCGCATCCAGGATGCGCCCGGCATCAGCAGAGGGGATATAGGCCCGGTTGGCAAGATGGGCGCCGATGGCCAGGAAGACGGCGTCGAATCCGCCGGCCTCCTTTTCCGCTGCGATGTCCTCGACACGTTTGTTAAGAACGAACTCCACGCCCATGTTTTCGATGCGTTTAATGTTGGCCTCGACGATGTCGCGGGGCAGGCGGTAGGCGGGAATGCCGAACCGCATCATGCCACCCGCCACCGGACCGGCCTCGTAGATCGTCACGGCATGACCCAGCCGGCGCAGGTGATAGGCGGCCGACAGACCCGAGGGGCCGGAGCCGACGACGAGAACCTTCTTGCCGGATCCCGCTTCGGGCACGTGCGGGGACCAGCCCTGCTTGCGCGCTTCGTCGTCCAGAAAGCGTTCCACGGCGTGGATCGACACCGGGCTGTCGATGTCCTTGCGGTTGCAGGCGGTTTCGCAGGGGTGATAGCAGGCGCGGCCCATGATCCCGGGCAGCGGGTTGTTGTTCATGATCTCGCGCCAGGCATCCTCATAGCGGCCTTCTTCGGCCATCGCCAGCCAGGCCTGGATGTTCTCACCTGCCGGGCAGGCGTTGTTGCAGGGCGGCAGACGGTCCAGATAGACGGGACGTTCGGTGCGCCAGCTGCCGGTGTGGTTTTCCAGCGAGGTGCCGACATCCAGCGTGACGGCGAACGGTGCGGTGGTGGGAAGGGTCATCGGCCCGTCTCCTCTTCTTCGCGCAGAAGATCGAATTCCGCGATGTTGTGGTCGCACATGGCCTGAAGCTTGGCGATCGCCGCCTTCCCGCTTTCGGTCTTGAACAGGTGCGCGAACCGGCGCTGCGGCCTCAGATATTCCTCGATCGGCACGCGGCTGCGGATCGGGCGCGTCCGGACCACCCTGCCGTGTTCGGCCTCGAACAGCGGGAAGAACCCGGTTTCCACCACGAGCCGCGCGAGGTTGATCGTTTCATGCGACGCGCAACCCCAGCCAAGCGGGCAGGGGACGTAGACGTGGATGTAGCGTGCGCCGTGGATCTGCATGGCCCGTTCCACCTTGGCTTCCAGATCCTGCAGATAGGCAACCGACGCCGTCGCCACGTAAGGGATGTTATGGGCCATGGCGATGCGGGGCAGGTTCTTGCCGGTGCCGAACACGTTGCCCGGATATTGCTCGCCCACCGGCATCGTTGTCGCGGTGCGTGCGCCACCCGGGGTCGCCCCGGACCGTTGCACGCCGGTGTTCATGTAGGCTTCGTTGTCGTAGCAGATGTAGAGCACGTCATCGTTGCGTTCGAACATGCCCGACAGGCAGCCAAAGCCGATATCCACCGTACCGCCATCGCCGCCCTGGGCGATGATGCGGGTGTCGCGGCCCTTGGCCTTCATCGCCGCCTGCATGCCGCTGGCCACGGCGGGCGCGTTGCCGAACAGCGAATGCATCCACGGCATCTGCCAGCTGGTCTCGGGATAGGGCGTGGTAAAGACCTCGAGACAGCCGGTCGCATTGGCGGCGATCATGTTGCCGCCCGTCGCCCGCATCGCGGTGTCCAGCGCATAGCGCGCGCCGAGCGCTTCGCCGCAGCCCTGGCAGGCACGGTGGCCGCTGGTGATCGCGTTCGACCGGGCCATCGAGGCCTGGACCGTGCGGTTGGCCTGGTCCACCAGCCGGTTGCCGACGGTGAACGTGCCCTTCTGGTAGAACTTGACCTTCTGTTCGGGGCTGAGTTCGTCGATCTGTTTCATGCCCGGACCCCCTGGCTGGCCGATTGTCCGGCGGTGTCTGACTGGATGTTGCGCAGGATGCTTTCGGCGACCGGGCCGGACGCGATCTGTGCCCGCTGCCGCGCGATCTCGGCCTTGACGATGTCCCATCGCAGGTCAAGGAAATGCACGTCTTCCAGTTCGTCGCGGACGGCCGTGGCGAAAAGCCGATGCAGCGATGGTATGGTGATCGGCCGCCCGCCCAGGCCGGCGACGACGGTGTGCACGTGAATGCCGGTGCCCTGCATCGACATCATGATATTATTGGCCACGACCCCGCCAAAGCCGAGCGCAAAGCTCTTTTCGACCACCACGACGCGTTTCGCGCCCTGCAGCGCCGCGCGCAGGGCGGCACCGGGGAAGGGACGGAACGATCCGATGGTCACGACGCCGATCTTTTCGCCGGCGTCCCGCATTTCGTCGACGGTGTCCTTGATGGTGCCGGCGACCGAGCCCAGCGTGACGACGATCGTCTCGGCGCCCTTGGTGCGGTATTCGCGGATCAGCCCGCCGCTGTCGCGTCCGAAGATGTCCCGGAACTCGGCCGCGATCTCGGGGATCACGTCCAGCGCCTGCATCTGCTTGTCATGGGCCAGATAGCGCACCTCGGTGAATGCCTCGGGGCCCACCATCGCGCCGATGGAATAGGGGTTCGACGGGTCCAGCACCTGGCGGGGCTGCAGCGGCGGGAGGAACTGGTCGACCTGCTCCTGCGTCGGCATGTCCACCCGTTCATAGGCATGCGTCAGGATGAAGCCGTCCATGCAGACCATCACCGGCTGCGACAGGCGTTCGGCGATCTTGAAGGCCTGGATGTGCAGGTCCAGCGCTTCCTGGTTGGTTTCGGCGAACAGCTGGATCCAGCCCGCGTCGCGCATCGACATGCTGTCGGTATGGTCGTTCCAGATGTTGATCGGCGCCCCGATGGCCCGGTTGGCAATGGTCATCACGATGGGCAGGCCCAGGCCGGACGCGTTGTAGACCGCTTCGGCCATGTAGAGCAGACCCTGGCTGGCCGTGGCCGTGTAGGTGCGCGCACCGCAAGCGGACGAGCCGATGCAGGCCGACAGGGCGGCGAATTCGCTTTCGACGTTCATGTACTCGCAGCGGCCCATCTTGCCTTCGCGCACCAGTTCGCCGCAGTGTTCGACGATATGGGTCTGCGGGCTGATCGGATAGGCGCAGATCACTTCGGGGCGGCAGAGCGCGATGGCTTCGGCGACCGCATGGCTGCCTTCGAGCTGTTTAAGCATTCTCAAGGTCCTTTCCCAGGGCCGCGGCATAAGCGGCCTGCGCGGCAGCGATGTTGCCGGCGGCAACGGGCCCGCTGAATTTCGTTGCAATCGCCTTTTCGACGCTCTCCAGGTGTATTTCGCCGGTGATCGCGGCGAAGCCGCCCAGCAGCGCCGCGTTGGGCACCGGGCGGCCAACATGCTGTTTGGCCAACGCCGTGGCGTTCACACCGACCACGTGACCTCGGGGCAGGTGGCTGACTTTGTCGGCGATCCCCAACTCGTGCCAATCCTTGGTGGTGTTGATCAGAACGAAGCCGTCCGCCTTCAGCCCCTGGAAGACATCGAGCGCATGGAACAGCGTCGGGTCCTGGATGATCAGGCAATCGGGTTCGAGGATCGGCTCGCGTCGGCGGATTTCCTTGTCGTCCAGCCGACAGAAAGACACGACCGGTGCGCCGGTGCGTTCCGACCCGAAGGACGGAAAGGCCTGAGCGTGCTTGCCTTCGATGAAACCGGCGATCGAAAGCATCTCGGCCGCCGTCACGACGCCTTGCCCTCCGCGACCGTGAAGTCTGATCTGGAACATCGCGAAGCCCTTTCCTTTTCGCCGACGCGCGCCGCCGTCGCGACGCTGCGCACCCTCGTGGCGCAGAGTGCCGGTGCGAGTCGTGGTATCCCGACCTAACCCAGCGACCCGCGAAAAACCTTGACGGAAGTCATATCGCTTTGCCGCGGGCGACGTCGCCGAACACGAACACCCGCGCGTCGGAGAGCCGGGCTGAGAAAACGCGCATCGGCGGCAGTTCCTTGCCGGTTCCGGCGGGGGACGCCTGCTGATGAATGCGCATTCATAACTGTTGAATACGCATTCACGGCTCGCTATGGTCGAGAAAACAAAACATGTGAACGGGAGGAATCAATGCGTAAAAGAACGTTTATGGCTACGGCTGCCGTGGCCGCCGCGATTGCGCTGTCACCGATGGCGTTGGTAGCCGGCGGGCATCTGGAGAAATACAATCTGCTGCCGGACAAGCCCTTTGCCGGCACCAAGCTGAACATCCTCAGCGTGGTGACCCCCCAATTCGACGGCCTGATGCTGCGCGACGAGGAATTCACCGAACTGACCGGCATCGAAACCGAGTGGACCTTCATTCCCTTCGGATCGCTCCAGGAAAAGATCAACGCCGAAGGCATCGCCGCCAACGGCACCTTCGACGTGGTCAATTACCTCGACAGCTGGGGGCCGCCGAACGCCCATTGGCTCAAGCGTATCGACGAACTGATGGCGCGCGACGGCATCTCGATGGACCGCTACCCCGCGGCCTTCGCCCGGTCGGCGCAATACGAAGGCGAAACGCTGGGCTTTCCGCTGCGCGCCCATCCGCAGTTGATGTTCTATCGCAAGGACCTGATCCCCGAGCCGCCGAAATCCTGGGATGACGTGATACGGATCGGCAAGGAGCTGAAGGAAACCCATCCCGATATCGCGCCGCTTGCGCTGTATTACAACAACGACGGCAACCGGCAGAACCTGTTCATCTGGATCAATTTCCTCTGGGCGGCCGGGGCCGACATCTTCAACGAGGACGGCAGCGCCGCGTGGGCCTCGCCCGAGGGCATCCAGGCCACCAAGGACTATATCGAACTGCACACCGTCCACCAGGTGACCAACCCGAACTCGCTGGCCTTCGTCGAACAGGATGCGCGGCAGTCCTTCATGCAGGGCAATTCGGCGATGATCCCGGTCTGGTGGTGGGCTTATTCGGGTTTCTACAACCCCGAAAGCTCGACCCTGACCAAGGACCAGGTCGCCTTTACCGGCATGCCGTCCTACCAGGGCAAGACCAAGACCTACGCGATCTCGATGCCGTTCTCGATCTCGACCTATTCGCAGAACCAGGATGCCGCCTGGGAATTCCTGAAATGGCTGTCCAACCCTGAAATGGACAAGGCCAACGCGATCGAACGCGAGGTGGCTGGCAAGCCGATCGTCAACAACGTGGTGACCCATATCTCGTCGCTGCAGGACGCGGATGTGAACGCGGCCAATGACGGCATCCAGGCCGCAGCCTGGGAAAGCCTGAAGGAATCCGACATCATGCCGCAGATCCCTGAATGGCCCGAGATCGGCGACATCCTGTCGGCCGCGATCGCCGAGGCAGCCGCCGGTGGCGATGTCGAGACGCTGATGAAGGACGCGGCCGAGCGGGCGGACAAGGTGCTGCGTCGCGCCGGCCGGCTCTGACACGCGTCACCGTTTCGCGAAACGAAAGGGGGCGCGATACGTCGCGCCCCGCATTTAACGGGAACGCCCCTCACAACGGGCGGTCCGGGTGACTTGCGATGCGCGACAACACGTTGAAATACCTGCTTGTCATGCCGGCAGTCGTTGTCGTGTTCGCGACGGCGATCTGGCCGCTGATCGAAGCGGCGCGGCTGTCCTTCACCGTGGGCCGGCTGAACCGGCCCGGATCGCTGGATCAATACCTGGGCTGGGAAAACTACACCTGGGCGTTTTTCGAGGAACCCGCCTTCTGGAATTCAGTCTGGGTGACCGCCGTCTACACCGTGCTGACGGTGGGGCTGACGACGGTTTTCGCCTTGGCGCTGGCACTTTTGCTGGCGCCAGGCGGGCGGTTGCGCAGTTCGGCCCAGACGCTTCTGATCCTGCCCTTCGCCATGAGCCCGGCGCTGATCGGTGTGTCCTTCCGTTTCATGTTCAACCCTGAATTCGGTCTGTTCGATGCCTTCTTCGGCGTGCTGATCCCGCCGCTGGCCGATGTCAGCTGGCTGGCCGATCCGAACCTGGCCTTCGCGGTCGTGGTCATGGCCGATGTCTGGGGCTGGATACCGTTCCTGACACTTGTCCTGATCGGCGGCTTGGCCAGCGTCCCGCGCGACACGATCGAGGCCGCGCAGGTCGACGGCGCCAGCGGTTGGCGGGTCTTCCGCGACGTGACGCTGCCGCAGCTTGCCCCGGTGCTGGCCGTTGTCATCATTCTCAAGTCGATCTTCAGCCTGAAGACCTTCGACCAGGTCTTCATGCTGACCAATGGCGGGCCCGGCACGGCGACCCAGACGCTCAGCCACTACATCTACTTCAACGGCATGAAATACGGGCAGATCGGCTATTCCGCCTCGGTCGCCTGGCTGATGGTGATCCCGATGATCTTCCTGACCTACGCCTATGCCAAGTTCGTGTTCCGAAAGGCATGACGCGATGACCGGCAGACAAAGAAAACAGCTTTGGGGCGCGGTGCACACCGTGCTGATCCTGATCGCCATGTTCGTGATGCTGGTGCCGATCATCTGGATCTTCCTGGCGGCGTTCAAAACCCATGTCGACGTCTACCAGCTCAAGCTGTTCTTCACCCCGACGCTCGAGAATTTCGGCATCGTGTTCGACGATCCGTACCGTCTGGGCGAAAAACTCTTCAACTCGACCATCGTGGCCCTGGTAACCGTGATCATCGCGATCCCCATCGCGACGTTGGCGGCCTATTCGTTCAGCCGCTTCCGCCTGACCGGCGAGACGATGATGCTGGTGACCATTCTGGCCACGCAGTTCGTGCCCGCGGTGGTGATCATCCTGCCGTTCTTCGTGATGTTCCGGGATATCGGGCTGCTGGACACGCGGAGCGGCCTGATCCTGGTCAACCTGGCCATCGTGATGCCCTTCGCGATCTGGATGATCAAGGGCTTCATCGACGGCATCCCGCTGGACACCGAGGAAGCGGCGATGGTGGACGGGTCGTCGCGCCTGCAGGTGATCCGCAACATCGTGCTGCCGATGGCCGCGCCCGGCCTGCTGACCAGCGCGATCTTCTGTTTCATCATCGCCTGGAACGAATTCCTGTTCGCTCTGATCCTGACCAACAAGAACGCGGTGACGCTGCCGATCGGGCTGGCGCTGTTCAAGGCCGAAGAGGGCGATCTGTGGAACCTGCTGAGCGCGGCGGGAATCATCATCATGGCGCCGATGTTCGTGCTGGCGCTGATGATCCGGAAATACTTCGTTCAAGGAATGACCATGGGAGCGGTGCGATGAAATCGAAGGCGATGCGCTGATGGCCGAGGTCATCCTGAAGAACCTGACCAAACGGTGGGGCGATTTCATTGGAGTCGACAACCAGTCGCTGCACATCCTCGACCGGGAATTCCTGGTGCTGCTGGGCCCATCCGGCTGCGGCAAGACCACGACCATGCGCATGATTGCCGGGCTCGAAGACCCGACCGGCGGCGAAATCTGGATCGGCGATCGCAAGGTCAACGACGACCTGCCCAAGGATCGCGATGTGGCCATGGTCTTCCAGAATTACGGCCTGTATCCGCACATGACGATCTTCGAGAACATCGCCTATCCGCTGCGGGTGCGCGGTGTGGCGAAATCCGAAATCGCGCCGCGGGTCCAGAAAGCCGCCGAACAGGTCGAACTGACGCAATTCCTGGACCGCAAGCCCAAGGCGCTGTCCGGCGGCCAGCGTCAGCGCGTGGCGCTGGCGCGCGCCATCGTGCGAACACCCAAGGTGTTCCTGATGGACGAGCCGCTGTCGAACCTCGACGCGAAACTGCGCGTGACGATGCGGGCCGAACTCAAGCACCTGTCGCGCGAATTGCAGATCACCACCGTCTACGTCACCCATGATCAGATCGAGGCGATGACCCTGGCCGATCGCGTCGCGGTCATGAAGCACGGCGTGATCCAGCAGCTGGGCACGCCGGACGAAATCTACAACGATCCGGCCAACCTGTTCGTCGCGGGATTCATCGGTTCGCCCGCGATGAACTTGATCAACGGCTCGATCCGCGACGGCATGTTCGTCACAACCGGCGGCACACGCCTGGTTCCGGTGCCGACCGAGGATCGCGCCTCCGTCATCCTGGGTGTGCGCGCCGATGACATGACGGTGCACGAAGCCGGACAGGGCGACATCGACGTCAAGATCTATGCTTTCGAAAATACCGGGGAAAGCACGCTTCTGACGGTGCAGTGGGGCAAACAGCGCGTGATCGCGCGGGGCGACCGGCACCTGCGCAAGGAACAGGATGATATCGTCGGCATCAGTCTGAACACCGATCACCTGTATCTGTTCGATCCCGAAACCGAAAACCGGATCAGGGTCTAGGGCGATGGGGTCGGCGCGGGTGACGGCAAGCGATGTGGCAAAGGCGGCTGGTGTCAGTCAGCCGACGGTCAGCCGCGTCTTCAGCCGCTCGACATCGGTCGACCCCGAAAAGGCCGAGCGCGTCCGAAAGGTCGCGCGCGAACTGGGCTACATTCCCAATCTGGTCGCGCGATCGCTGAACTCGGGCAATTCCTTTAGGATCGGCATCGTGCTGGCCTATCTCAAGAACGGATTTTTCAGCGAAGCGCTGCACCGTCTTTCCAAGGCGTTGAACGCCAAGGGGTATTCGGTCACGGTCTACTTCGCGGGCAACAGCGCCGACGAGGTCAACGCCATCGTCGACGACCTGCTGGCCGATCGCGTGGACGGGATCGTTCTGGCCAGCATAAGTCTCAGCAACACGCTGGTGTCACGGGTGCGCAATTCCGGCATCCCCTGCGTCTTGTTCAACCGCGGTCAAAGCGATCCCAAGACGTCGATGGTCACCGCGTCGAATTTCGACGGCGGCAAGCGGGCGACCGAGTTCCTCATCGCGGCCGGTCACAAGCGGATCGCCCATCTTGCCGGATGGCGCGAGGCGCTGAACGGCGTCGAACGCATGCAGGGTTTCCTGGCCGCGATGCAGGCCGCCGGTATGGAACCGGCAGCCTGTACCGACTGTCATTTCCGGCGCACCGTCGCGATGCAGGAAACCCGGCGCCTGTTCGCGCAGCCGCAAGTGCCGGATGCTGTGTTCGTGGCCAACGATCACATGGCCTTCGGTGTGCTCGAGGTATTGCGCGAGGAACTGGGGTTGCGCGTGCCGCAGGACGTTTCGGTCATCGGTTATGACGACGCGCCGATGGCTGCCTGGAAGACTTTCGATTTGACGACCGTGCGCCAACCGCTGAACCGGATGATCGAGGCCACGGTCGCGCTGCTGCTGGGTGAAATCCAGGGCGAAAACCGCAAGCCGGAAAAGGTTGAAATTCCGGGGCAACTGGTGGTTCGCGGTTCCGCGCGCATCCCGGTTGGATGGCACGATGCCGAAAAGGAAGCGGTCGCGGGTTGCCAGCGGCCCGATCCAACAGGAGCACGGAAATGACACGGATCACGCAAGCCCAGGCCGACGCCCGCCACGTGAAGCGCAGCGACTACCGGTCCTGCACCGTCGCCTTCATCGACTGCAAGAAACCCGGGTCGCACCTCAAGCAGAACTACTCGATCATCGGGCCCGGGGTGACGTCCTCTTCGGAGCAGGTCATCAATCTTCCCGAGCCGCATGGCTTCAACATCGGTGCGGCTGCGATGCCGACGGGCATCACCAACAACCTGCACATCCATTTCACCGCCGAGGTGTTCATGGTGTACGACGGAGAATACACCTTTCGCTGGGGCTCGAATGGCGAGAACGAAATCGTCGGCCGCCCCGGCGATATCCTGTCCGTCCCAACGTGGATCTTCCGCGGGTTCACCAATACCGGCGCAGGCGACGGATGGCTCTTCACGACGCTTGGCGGTGACAATACCGGCGGTGTCATCTTTCACCCCGATATCCTTCGCGAGGCAGCGGAATACGGGCTGTATCTATCCCGGGACAACCGCCTGATCGACACTTCGCGGGGCGATCCGGTTCCGGACGACGATGTCCGCATGGCCCCCATGTCGGCCCAGGACGTGGCGAGGCTGCGCAGCTACAGCCCCCGGGACATGCGTCAGCGCGTCGTCAAGGCCGAAGACCGCGACTACCGCCCGGCATTCATCGACCGCGCGCTTGACGATTGCGGCGCCGAAATTGCACCGGTGATCGGTCATGGCATTTCCCAGAATCGCGACCATGCCGCGCCCATTACGAACCCGCACGGGTTTTCAATGGAATGGCTCAGGCTCAGGCCCGGGCAAAAGGTGGCGCCCTTCGTGCTGGCCGACAAGATGGTGGTGATCCCCCGGCAGGAAGGACTGCGCATCGCTTTGAACGATGCTGCCGATGTGGCGCTCGACCTGGGCGGCTGGGATACGGTTTCGGTGCCCGGGGATGTCGTTCGGTCGTTCGAGAACACCGGCGACGCCGAGGTCGAAGCGCTGGTCATCGTCGCGGGCGACCACCAGAAACGACCCATGTTCCGCGACACGGTCATCGAGGCGGCGCTGGCGCGCGGCTGGGCGCTGGATGCGCAGGGCCATGTCGCCGAGGCGCACTTGATACCGGGCTATGCATTGGTTGCGCAATAGCGTGGCGCGGGCCCGGTTGCCGACGCCGTAAGCGAAAGGCAGGATCATGACGCAAGACACCATCCCGGCATCGCTGCTCGAACGGTTGCGGAAGGTCGACACGCCGACCGTCTGCAATGCGATCGAAGTGGCCCAGGGCAAGCGCGGGTTCAACCGCTTCACCAGGGGAACGATGCAGCATTGCCGTCCCGGAATGCCCGCGATGGTCGGGCGGGCGCGCACCGCCCGGATCGCGGGTCTGGCACCGCCGACCGAGGACAACGCCACCATCAAGGCGCGGCGGCTGGCCTATTTCCGCGCCATGGCGCGCGGACCGGGCCCGACCGTCGCAGTGATCGAAGACGTCGACTATCCCGATTGCATCGCCGGCTGGTGGGGCGAGGTGCATGTGGCGGTCCACAAGGGTCTGGGAATGACGGGTGCGCTGACCAACGGCGTGATGCGCGATCTCGACGTCATCGACGACGGCTTTCCCATCCTCGCCGGGTCGATCGGGCCCAGCCACGGATTCGTTCACGTCCGCGATTTGGGGAAACCGGTCACGATCATGGGCTTGCAGGTCGCCGAAGACGACCTGGTCCATGCCGACCGCCACGGGGCGGTTGTGATCCCCGAAGACGTGCTGCCTGCTCTCGAAGCCGCGATCGACACCGTGTTCGCGAACGAGGCCATCATCCTCGGACCAGCCCGCGAACCGGGGTTCACCATCGACACGCTGGAAGCCGCCTGGGCCCGGTTCGAGGCCCGGCGCACCTGACAGCGCCCACCGCCGCGCAAAATCGACCCGGCAGCTGTCGCTTGCCGGTTTGCCTGTTCCTGTCGTGAATTCGTCACCTCGTGTCGTCATGGTTGGGCGGTACGTGGGGACGGAGGCGTGCGGCCGGGTCAGGCAATGGATCGTACCGGATTCGGGGTGCTGGGGGTTGCGACGCCTCTGGCGCGTTCGCTGCGCTGGTCGTCGAAGGTGGTATCATCTTTAAATTGTTACATAGACCGCAGAAACATCTTTAAAGTGTATTTAGGGGGTGCATCGCAGTCACGCGGCATTCCCGACTTCTGACATGACATGAGGGATTGGCCGTGACACTCTGGATCAACGAATTTCATTACGACAACGACGGAACCGACACAGGAGAGTTCATCGAACTCGCCGGACCGGAAAGCACCGATCTGACCGGCTGGTCCATCGTGCTCTACAACGGGTCGAACGGCACGGCATACAGCACCCAAAGCCTGATGGGACTGGCGCCCACCGGCGTTTTGAACGGGATCGGGTTCTGGACGGTGACCTATCCTTCGAACGGTATCCAGAACGGTGCGCCGGACGGAATCGCGCTTGTGGATGACAGCGGCACGGTGATCGAATTCCTCAGCTACGAAGGCAGTTTCACCGCCGTGGGCGGACCCGCGGACGGCATGACGTCGCTGGATATCGGCCAAGCAGAGAACAGCGGCACGCCGATCGGCTTCTCTTTGCAGCGGATCGGCATGGGCCGCGAAGCCGCGGATTTCTTCGGCTGGTCCACACCGCAGGGCGAAACGCCGGGGGGCGTGAATACCGGTCAGACGATCGCGGATGACGACGACACCGGAGGTGGCGGCGGCGGCGGCCCGACCAGCGGCGTCTTCACGCTCGAAATCCTGCATGTCGCCGATCAGGAGGCAGGCGCGGCAGCAGTGATCGATGCGCCGAATCTGTCAGCCGTGATGAACGCCCTGGAAGCGCAGGATCTCGGAGCGGACGGGGTCGCGGACAACACGCTTCGCCTGTCGTCCGGTGACGCGTTCATCCCCGGCGTGTTCTATGATGCGTCCGAGGCGATCTATGGCCAGGGCGGGGTTGCCGATATCCTGATCCAGAACGAATTGGGCCTTCAGGCCATCGCGCTTGGCAACCATGAATTCGATTTCGGAACGGCCGAACTGGCGACATTGATTTCGGGCGCCGGGATCGCCGGGTTCGACGGAACCCTGTTTCCCTACCTGTCGGGCAATCTCGATTTCTCGACCGACGCCAGTCTCGCCCCCCTGGCCGTGGCCGATGGCGGCGCGCCGCTTGCCGGGACGCTGACCGGCTCGGTCGTGCTGGTCGAAAACGGCGAACTGATCGGCGTCGTCGGGGCGACCACGCCGACGCTTGGGTCGATCTCGTCCAGCGGCGGCGTGGGAATCCAGCCCGCGCCGTTCGGCGCCATGCCCAGCGATGCCGAACTGGACGCGCTGGCCGCGATCATCCAGGCCGATGTCGACGCGCTGCTGGCTACCAATGACGGTTTGAACAAGATCGTCCTGCTGGCTCATATGCAGCGATTCGAGATCGAGCTTGCCCTGGCCGAGCGGTTGTCCGGCGTCGACGTGATCGTGGGCGGCGGTTCGAATACCCGGCTTTTCGACGACAACGACATCCCGCGCGCCGGCGACAGCGATCAGGGACAGTATCCGCAATTCGTCGCCGATGCCGATGGCGGTGTGACGGCCGTCGTCAACACCGATGGCAGCTACAAATATGTCGGCCGACTGGTCATCGATTTCGACGAAGACGGGCGGATCGTTCCTGGCAGCTACGATGCCGATGTCTCGGGCGCCTATGCGACCGATGCCGCCGGCGTCGCCGCGCTTGGCGCCGAGGCGCTGGTCGACCCGGAAATCCGGGCCATCGCAGAGGCGGTCGAAGCGCAGATCGTTGCCACCGAGAGCAATGTCTTCGGCGTGTCGAACGTGTTTCTGAACGGCAACCGGTCGGGCGAGGCCACCGATGGCGTGCGCACGCAGGAAACCAACCTGGGCAACCTGACGGCGGATGCCAACCTGGCCTATGCGCAGGCTTTTGACGGCGATGTTGTCATGTCGATCAAGAACGGTGGCGGTATTCGCGCCTCGATCGGCGAAACGCTGGTTCCGCCCGGCGGGACACAGGCCGAACGCCTGCCGAATGCCGAGATCGTGGATGGCGATGGTGCGATCGTCAAACCCGCCGGAGGGATATCGCAGAAGGATATCCAGACGACCCTGGCCTTCAACAACGGTCTGACGCTGTTGACGCTGAGCGCGGCCGAGATCGTGGCGCTGCTGGAACACGGGGTCGCCGCGCTGCCCGGAGTGGCCGGGCAATTCGCGCAGGTCGGCGGAGTCGAATTCACCTACGACCCCGATCTGCCGGCTGGATCGCGTATCCTGAACGCCGAGATCGTCGACGAAAACGGCCGACCGGTTGCGCGCCTTGTCCAGAACGGCGAGATCGTCGAACCTTTGGCGGAATACCGCGTCGTGACGCTCGATTTCCTGGCCGCTCCGCGGTTCGACGCGGCCGGCAACTTCATCCGCGGCGGTGACGGCTATCCCTTCCCGAACACCAACACCGATCCGGCGCTGGGCGCGGTCGGCGACCCGGCGGTCATCGCCCGCGTCAACGCCACGCCGCTGGAACAGGTGGGCATCGCCACCGGCGACGCCATTTTCGCCGATGACGGCACCGAACAGGACGCCCTGGCCGAATACCTGAGCGACCGTTTCGACCCCGCCACCGGCGGCGCGGCATTCGACGAGGCAGACGTTGCCGGTGCCTTCGACGAACGCATCCTGTCGGTCAACGACTACACCCCGATCTACGCGATCCAGGGCGCGGCGCTGGTCTCGCCGTTGTTGGGCCAGTCGGTCACGACCCGCGGCATTGTCACGGCAGTCGACTCGAACGGTTTTTACCTGCAGGACGAATATGGTGACGGCGATGACGCCACTTCGGATGCGCTGTTCGTGTTCACCGGGTCGGCCCCAACCGTCGCCTCTGGCGACGAGATCGTGATTTCCGGCACCGTCAGCGAATTCACACCGGGCGGCGCATCGACCGGCAACCAGTCGACGACCCAGATATCCGGCGTCACGTCGATCTTCACCGTCGAGACCGGGCAGGTGCTACCCGCGGCGGTGACCATCGGCGAAGGTGGGCGGGCGCTCCCGACCGAAGCGATCGATGATGATCCTTCCACCTTCGACCCCGCTACCGATGGTCTGGATTTCTTCGAAAGCCTCGAAGGCATGCGCGTTTCCGTCGACAACCTGCACGTCACGGAAGCCACCAACCGGTTCGGCGAGGTCTTCGGCGTGTCCGGCAATGCTACCGGGCTTTCGCAACGCGGCACGTTGAACATCTCTCCCGACGATTTCAATCCCGAACGCATCCAGTTCAATTTCGACCGGGGCGTGTTCGACGAACCGGCGCCGCTGCTGGATGTCGGCGACATCGTCGCGAACGTCACCGGCGTGGTGTCCTATGCGTTCGGCAACTACGAGATCCTGCCGACACAGGCACTGGGGGCCGTGATCGATGGCGGCCTGCAAGCCGAAACCACGTCGATCGCGGCGTCGGCCACGCAATTGACCATCGCCAGTTACAACGTGCTCAATCTCGATCCCAACGACGCCGATGGCGATACTGACGTGGCGGACGGACGGTTCGAGGCCGTGGCGCGGCATATCCTGGAAAACATGGGCACCCCCGATATCGTCGGCCTGCAGGAGATCCAGGACAACACCGGCAGCGACGACGACGGCGTCACGGCAGCCGATCAGACGCTGGCCCGGCTTCTCGAGGCGCTCGACCGGGTCGATGACGGCGTGGTGAACGGATCGCAAAGCTATGCCTTCATCGACAACACCTTCATCGACAACAACGCCTCGGGCGGACAGCCCGGTGCCAATATCCGCACCGCGTTTCTCTACAACACCGAGCGCGTCAGCCTGGTCGAAGGGTCGGTCGGCACCATCGGCACGCAAGCGCCCGGCGGCAGCTTCGACGGGGCGCGCCTGCCGCTTGTCGCGTCCTTCGCGTTCAACGGCGAGACCGTGACCGTCATCAACAACCATTTCTCGTCGAAAGGCGGCTCGCAGCCGATCATGGGCACCACTCAGCCGTTCGAGGAACTGCAGAATGCGCTGAACCCGGACGGCTCGCCGGTGGTCAACGGCAGCCTCGACGAACGGTTGGTACAGGCGACGGCGGTGGCCTACGAAGTGGAGCAACGGCTGGTCGACGACCCGGATGCAAAGATCGCCGTCGTGGGTGATTTCAACGAGTTCGAGTTCGTACGTCCGCTGGAAATCCTCGAAGAGGCCGGCTTGACCAACCTCACCAACAGTCTGCCCGAAGACGAGCGCTACAGTTTCGTCTTCCAGGGAAACAGCCAGTCGCTGGACCATATCCTGGTCAGCGAGGCGTTGGCCGGTGGCGCGCAGTTCGACGCGGTGCACGTGAACGCGGAATTCGCCAGCACGGACGAACGCGCGTCCGATCACGATCCGTTGGTTGCGGGCCTCGTGATCGAACCGGCGGTACCGGAAACGGAAACCGTGACCGTGGCATTCAATACGGCGCGCAACTTCTTTTTCTTCCGGGAAACCGTGGCCGACATCACCGTCGGAGAAAACAGCGCACGGGAACACCTGTCGCTGTTCGCGAAAACCGAAGTGCTGGACTTTGCCGATGTCACGTTGCGTTCCGAAGGGCCGGGGGTCGACTTTCTGTTGCCGTGGAATGGTCATCTGGGGATCTGGTCTGGTGGAGAACGGCGGGCGGATCGCCGGGAAATCAACGACGATGAATTCCTGTTCATCGATCTTGGCGGCGATGCCGACCGTCTTGCGCTTGACTTCAAGGGGAACCGCGGTCGCGTCGAAATCGCGTTCTTCGACGACGGCCAGCTCGTCGGCGAAGATGTGTTCCGCTTCCGAGGCGGCGAATTCGAGATCGAAACCGCAACCCTGTTCGACGAGGTCCGGATATCCGATGGCGGACGGAAGGGGCTGCGACTGGAAGGGTTCGAGTTCGACAGGCGCGTCGACGACGACCCGTTCGAGATCGCGGCAATCGCTTCGGCAAGCGACGGCAGCGACTTCCTCTGAGTCATCGGCCGGAAATCGGATGGCCGGACTGGCGGGGCACCTCCACAAGGCCGAGCAGGCCTGTGGGGGGCTTTCGCCGGACTGAAAGGGTCGAACGGGATTGACGGTGCAGGCAGAACGCGCATCCGTTCGTTCGATCCGCTGAAACGCGTCTTGTGCGATGTCTGTCTTGCTTGCCGCGCAGCGTCTTTGCCGATGCGAAGGACAGCACGGCACCCGCCGCGCAGGCCGACGATCCGACGGCCCGCGATCTTGCGTCGGTCGTCGGCACGGACATCACGCGGGTATCGCGGCATTCGCAGACGGCCTAGGCCCGCCCCCGCAACGCATCGACCACCAGCCGCACATGGGCCTGCTTGAAGGCCTCGATATCGAGCGGGTCGACCTTGTCGAAAACGCGCAACCAGAGCGCGGCGAAAATCGCGGGCGCCATGAAGACACGCACGTCTTCGGATCGGCAGCTTTCGGGCAATTCGCCGGTCTTGATCCCGCGTGCGATCAAGGCGCCGATCGCCGCTTCGCCCTTGGACAGGATTTCGCGCCGATAGAACGCCACCAGGTCGGGCATGAACTGACCCTCGGCGACAAGGATCTTCATGAAGACAGCTGCCTTTCCTTCGACCAGGCGGTCGTAGATCAAATCGACCGCGCGCGCGAAGAATGTGCCGAAGTCACCTTCGGCACTTCCGGCGATCTCGGCGACGTCGTCGATGGCCCGCTCGACCGAACTGCGGATCGCCGCCTCGAAGATCGCTTCCTTGGTGTCGAAATACAGGTATATCGTGGTACGCGAGATGCCCGCGCGTTTGGCGATACCGGCCAGCGTGCTGCGGCCAAAGCCCCTGACCTCGAATTCCTCCAGTGCCGCCGCGATGATTTCGGCGGGCCTTGCGTCCTTGCGTCGCTTGCGGGGCGGGAGAGTGTTTTTCATCGCTTCCCTTGTGACCTACCCATTAATGACATACCTGTCATTAAGAATCGTGCAAATCGCGTGACCACCATGAAACCCGGGACAGAGCCGTCCACCGACCTTCCGCTGGAAGACGCGGGGATAACCAAAAGCCAGTCGCGACCGGCCCGTGCGCGTGGCGGACGCCGAAGATGGTTGCTCGTGCCGGCGTTTTTCCTGGTTCTGTTCACGGGCGGTGTCGTGGGACTGTATTTCCAACCACCGGGCTTGCAGGCTTTGTTCCGGGCGACGGGTTTGCAGCCGGGCGGTGGGACCGACACCCCGATTGCCGTCGCGATCCAGCGCGTAACCAAGGGCGAGGAACTGGCGATCCTGAGCGAAGGCGACGTCGTCGCCCTTGGGAGGATCGTACCCAAGGGCGATATCGCGACGGTTGCACCGCCCTTCGGCGCCGGCGATGCGCGTGTCGACGATCTGCGCGTCGCGATAGGCGATGTCGTCCGTGCCGGTGATATCCTGGCCGTCCTGGACAGTCTTGCGCAATTGCGGGGGCAACTGACGACGGCCAAGGCCAATCTGTCGGTAGCCCAGGCCACGCTTGCCCAAACCGAAACGTCGATACGTGTCGGTCGGCAAGAAGCCCAGGCCGCGCTCGAGCGTGCATTGGCCACGGAACGCGCCGCGGGCGAAGACCTGGCGCGCACGACCTCGCTACTGGAACGCGGCGTAACCACAAGAGCGAACCTGGAAACGGCCATCGCCCGTGCAACCGAAGCTGCGCGCGATGCCGAAAAAGCCCGTGCCTCGCTGTCGCGATATGAAACGAACGGGGACGGTGTCCAGGCCGATGTCGCGGTGGCCCTTGCCAATCTCGAAGCGGCCCGGGCGCAACTGATACAGGCTGAACTCGACATCGAAAAAGCCTATGTGCGGGCGCCTCTGGACGGCACCGTTCTGGATATTCACGTGCGGCCCGGCGAACGGCCCGGCGCCGAGGGCGTTCTCGACCTGGGCGACACGACCCGGATGACGGTCGAGGCCGAAGTCTATCAGACCCTGATCGGACGTGTGGCGGTCGGGGATCCTGCGACGATCACGGCCCCCGCGATCGACGGTGCGATGTCCGGCCAGGTGTCCGCGATCGGACTTGAGATCGGGCGGCAATCGATCACGTCGGACGATCCCGCCGCCAACACCGATGCCCGCGTGGTCGATGTCGTCATCATGCTCGATCCCGCTTCGAGCGCACGTGCCGAACGGTTGACCAACCTTCAGGTCGTTGCCCGCATCGATGCCGGGCGCACGCTGCCATGACCACGCTGCTGACATGGGTTTTCGGGCGATTGCCGATCGGGTGGTTGCAGCTTTCGCACAACCGGATGCGGCTGTTTGCGGCAATTGCCGGGGTCGGGTTCGCGAACCTGCTGGTTTTCGTCCAACTCGGCATTCTGGGGGCGTTGAACAGCACTACCACGGCGGCCTATGCGTTGTTCGATGCCGACATCATCGTGTCGTCCTCCGACGCCAACACGCTGACTGACGGTGGCAATGTCGCCCGTCAACGGCTGTTCCAGGCGCTTGGCGTGCCCGGCGTCGCAAGTGGCACGCCACTGTTCATCGCCAACCTCGACTGGCAACGGTCCGACGGCTCGTCGTCGACGCTGCAGACCTTTGGTCTGGCGGCAGATGCAGCCGGTTTCCTCGATGCCCGGGTCGCCGCCGCATTCGATGCCCTGGTGATTGAGGATACGGTGCTGATCGACCGCAGCACCCGTGGCGTGTCGCCGGGAGCGCTGGACGGCATATCACCGTTCACGCCTTTCCACTTCGAAGCCAACGGCCGCACGCTTTCGGCGGTCGGTACGCTGGATATCGGGGGCGGCTTTTTCGTGGACGGTACCTTGTTCACGTCGGATCAGACATTTCTGCGGCTGTTCGGCAATCGCGGTTCCGGCGCACCCAACCATATCCTTCTGCGTGTCGATGACGGCATCGATCCGGTCGTCGTGGTGGAAAGGCTCCGGAACGTCCTGCCCCCGGGCAGTGTCAAGGTGAACACCTTTGCAGATGCCGCAAGCGCCGACCTGAGCCATCAGACGACCGAACGGCCGACCGGGATCATCTTCGGTTTCGGCGTGCTGATCGGTGTGCTTGTCGGGGTGGTGATCGTCTACCAGATCCTGTCGACCGACGTGGCCGATCACCTGCGCGAATATGCGACGTTCAAGGCAATGGGATATGGCCATTCCTTCTTTCTCGGGATCGTTTTCGAAGAGGCCGCCATCCTTGCGCTGTTCGGTTTCATCCCCGGGCTGCTGGCATCGATCGGACTTTACGCCGGCATGTCTGCGGCCACCGGTCTGCCGTTGGAGATGGGGGCCGATCGCGCACTCGCCGTGCTGGTCGGAACCCTGTTGGCCTGCGCCGTATCGGGCGCGATCGCGACACGCAGGCTTGCCGGTGCCGATCCCGCGGATCTGTTCTGATGGAACAGAGCGCCGACACTTTCGCACCGATCGTCGCAAAGAACCTGAACCACTGGTTCGGAACCGGCGATGCCCGCAAGCAGGCGATCTGGGATGTGAACCTGTCGGTTGCCAAGGGCAGTCTGACCGTGCTCATGGGGCCGTCCGGTTCGGGCAAGACGACGCTTCTCACGCTGATGGGTTGCCTGCGCGAAGTGCAGGATGGCAGCGTTCGATTGCTTGGCGCGGAACTGAATGGGACGACCGAGCCGCAGGCCGTCGCGCTACGCCGGCGGCTGGGGTTCATCTTTCAGGCCCACAACCTGCATGAAAGCCTGACCGCGACGCAGAACGTGCTGATGGGGCTGGAGGTGCATGGCCGTCTGAATGCGGTGCGACAGCGCGAATCCGCACACCATGTCTTGCGGCTGCTTGGGTTGGGAGACCGTCTCGACTACCTGCCGGCGAACCTGTCGGGCGGTCAGAAACAGCGCGTCGCCGTCGCCCGTGCCCTCGTGTCAAACCCCGAAGTGGTCTTTGCCGATGAACCCACCGCGGCGCTGGACAAGGTGTCTGGCCGTACCGTGGTCGAAATGCTGAAAAAGCTGGGTCGCCAACGCGGTACGACCACGGTGATGGTCACGCATGACAACCGCATTCTGGAAATGGCGGATCGCCTCGTCACGATGGAGGATGGCCACATCGTGAAGGACGACAAGCGCGGCTGACCCCTCGGGTTCGCCGGGTGTCCGGCGTTGAACGGCGCGCCGGTCGGATACGACGCGTCCGTTCGATACGACACACGCCGGCAGTCATCGTGGCGTCACAGAAGCGTGGCGTCATATCCGGCAGACGTGATGGCCTGCGACACAGCCGCAGACGGTTGTTTCGTGTCGACGTCGACCGTTCTTGCGTTCAGATCCGTCGTGACCCGCGCCTGTGGATCAAGCGCGGCGATTTCCTTGGTGATCGCGGCGGTGCAGTGGCCGCAGCTCATGTCGGGAACGTGGAACTTCATGGCGCTCTCTCGGCTATGCAGCGGCCATCGCGCGTCCTGCGGTTCGAAGCTCAGGAGGGGCCGCATCCCATGCATCGGCCTGCCGCAGCATGTCTGTCAACCGAACAATGACAGACCAAGGCACCTTCCGCATCGATCCGGTCGTTCGGCGCAGTCAATCGCGTCTTGCCGCGGGGTCGGGTCGAATGCGATTTCCGGCAACGATCCGAATATTCGATCCATCGACCAGGAAAAGAATGCCTCTTTGCCCTTGAGATTCCAGTTACTGGAAGCCTTATATGATCGTCAAACAACGAAAGGCCGCTTGCCATGCCCGGACGAACACAGGTGAACCTCAGCATAGACGGCATGTCCTGCGCGTCTTGCGTAGGCCGGGTCGAAAGGGCTCTGTCGGCCGTGCACGGTGTTTCTGACGTCGCGGTCAACCTCGCGTCTGATTCGGCGCAATTGTCTATCGACACCCCGGCCAACCTGCTTGACGCCGTCGAGGCCCTGGACAAGCTGGGATACCCTGCGCGCCGAGCACGGACCACCCTCAGCATCGATGCGATGTCCTGTGCCTCTTGCGTCGGGCGCGTCGAAAAGGCGCTTGCCGCAGTTCCCGGCGTTCTTTCCGCGACGGTCAACCTGGCAGGGGAAAGCGCATCGGTCGAATATGTCGAAGGTGCGGTTTCGCCGGGCGAACTGATGGCGGCCTCTGCCGCCGCCGGCTATCCCGCCCGGGTTGCGGCCGCGGATAGCAGCCAGTCCCGTGCCGAACGCAAGGCGGACGAAGCCCGCGCGCTGTCGCGGCGGGTCGCGTTCGCGGCGGCCTTGACCCTGCCGGTGTTCGTTCTCGAGATGGGCGCGCATCTGTTTCACGGCTTCCATCAAGCGATCGAGGCCAGCATCGGCATGCAGACGTCTTGGGTGATCCAGTTCGTTCTTGCGACCATCGTGCTGTTCGGTCCGGGGCGGCATTTCTTCACCACGGGACTTCCAGCGCTGGCCAGGGGCGCGCCGGACATGAACAGCCTGGTTGCCTTGGGCACGGGCGCGGCGTGGAGTTTTTCCGTTGTCGCCACCTTTCTGCCCGGAGTGCTGCCCGAGGGCGTGCGCGCGGTCTATTTCGAGGCCGCTGCGGTCATCGTCGTCCTGATCCTTGTCGGGCGCTGGCTCGAGGCGCGGGCCAAGGGTCGCACGGGGGCGGCGATCCAGGCACTGCTGGGCTTGCAAGTGCGCACCGCCCGTGTGATGCGCGGCACACTGACCGAGGAAGTCGAGGTGGACAACCTGGCTGTCGGCGACATCGTGATCGTGCGCCCGGGCGAACGCATATCCGTGGACGGAACCGTGACCGAGGGCGCCAGCAATGTCGACGAAAGCATGATTACCGGTGAACCGGCGCCGGTTCCGAAGGCGGTCGGAGCGACCGTCACGGGGGGAACGGTCAACGGCAGCGGAAGCCTGATCTTGAAGGCGGCAAGGGTGGGCGCGGACACGACGCTGGCGCAGATCATCCGCATGGTCGAGCAGGCGCAGGGTGCCAAGCTGCCCATTCAGGGACTCGTCGATCGGGTAACCATGTGGTTCGTCCCGGCGGTCATGGCTGCGGCGCTGCTGACGGTGCTCGTGTGGCTTGCTGTCGGCCCGGACCCGGCATTGACCTTTGCGCTGGTTGCGGGCGTTTCGGTGCTGATTATCGCGTGCCCCTGTGCGATGGGCCTGGCGACGCCCACGTCGATCATGGTCGGCACCGGGCGCGGGGCGGAAATGGGTGTGCTGTTCCGCAAGGGGGACGCGCTGCAGGCGCTGTCCGAGGTCGCTGTCATCGCGCTCGACAAGACCGGAACGGTGACCCAAGGCAAACCTGCGCTGACAGATCTTGTCGTCGCCGGTGGCTTTGACCGCGATCAGGTCCTGGGCCTGATCGCTGCGGTCGAGGCGCAATCCGAACACCCTGTCGCCGAAGCGATCCTCCGCAGTGCCCGCGAAGCCGGCATCACCATCGCGAAAGCGACGGAATTCCGATCGGTTACGGGTTACGGGGTTGCGGCAAGGGTCGGGGATCACGCGGTGCTTGTGGGCGCGGATCGCTACATGGCGCGGGAAGGCATCGACACCGCCCCACTGGCCGCGACCGAAAAGGACCTCGCCAGTCGGGGCCGCACCGCGCTCTACGCCGCCGTGGATGGTGCCTTGGCGGCCGTGATCGCGGTCGCGGACCCGGTCAAGCCCGCCAGTCGCGCCGCCATCGCCGCGCTGCACGACAGGGGGTTCAAGGTGGCGATGATCACGGGCGACAAGCAAGAGACGGCCGAGGCGATTGCCCGCGAGACCGGGATCGACCACGTGATCGCCGGTGTCTTGCCCGACGGCAAGGTCGCCGCCCTCGACGATCTCAGGCAGGGCGCTCGCAAGATCGCCTTTGTCGGCGACGGCATCAACGACGCGCCCGCGCTGGCCCATGCCGATGTCGGAATCGCCATCGGCACCGGCACCGACGTGGCCATCGAATCCGCCGATGTCGTTCTGATGTCCGGCGATCTGCGCGGCGTGGTCAATGCCGTCGAGCTTTCGCGGCGCACGATGACGAATATCCGCCAGAACCTGATCTGGGCATTCGGCTACAACGTCGCGCTCATCCCGGTCGCGGCCGGGGTGCTCTATCCTGCTTTCGGCCTGCTTTTGTCGCCGGTCTTCGCGGCCGGTGCCATGGCGCTGTCCTCGGTTTCTGTTCTGACCAACGCGCTGCGTCTGCGCCGGATCGCCCCCGCCATGACCGACAAGCCGTCGACCGGCACGCCAGGCTATGCAGGCCGGCCGCAACCCGCTGAATAGGAGGATCGAGATGAACATCGGCGAAGTCGCGGAACGCTCTGGCCTTCCGGCGAAGACCATCCGCTACTACGAGGATATCGGTCTGGTGCGTCCGCAACGCAGCGAAAACGGCTATCGGGCCTTCCGCGAAAGCGACCTGCACAAGCTGGCCTTTCTCGGCCGCGCCCGGGCGCTTGGGTTTTCGATCGAGGATTGCCGGACTTTGCTGAGCCTGTACGAGGACGAGGCGCGCGAAAGCGCGCAGGTCAAGGCCATTGCCGAAGAACACCTGTCGGCGATCGACAACAAGATTGCGCAGCTTGCCGCGATGCGCGAAACGCTGGCCCATCTCGTGCGATCGTGCCACGGCGATCACCGGCCGGATTGTCCCATTCTCAGCGATCTTGCCGGGGATGCCTGCGACGGCGAATGATACCCTGGCAATGGCGCAAAAGCCCGCCGCCCCACGCGCGCGTTCGGATCGTTCGGGCGGACGCATGGCGAAACGCGCGGCGCTGTGCGGCCGCGTCGGTCGTTCCGAAGACGGGCGCGCCCGGCGCGCGATGCTTGCCTGTGGCGTTGCGGCCCTGGTTGGTCGATAAGACGGCCAAGAGGGGCTGGGCGAATTGACCTGCGTCCGCCCGCGATTGCCGCCGCCAGGAGAGTTCGATGAGCGTCACCAAGCACCGCGACAAGGACATCGGGTTTGTCGAGATCGACAATCCGCCCGTCAATGCCATCGGGCAGGCGGTTCGGCAGGGTCTTCTTGACGCGGTCCGTTGGGCGGAACAGGAGCGTTTGACGCGGGTCATCCTGACCGGTCATGGCCGTGCGTTCGCTGCGGGGGCCGATGCGCGGGAATTCGACGGCGCGCCGATCGAACCGCATCTGCCGGATGTCTTGAACGCCATCGAAACCAGCGACGTTCCGTGGGTGGCGGCGATCAACGGGGTCGCGTTGGGGGGCGGAGCGGAAATCGCTATGGCGTGCCGGATGCGGATCATCGCGCCGGGGGCACAGATCGGCCTTCCCGAAGTGACCTTGGGTGTCATTCCCGGGGCAGGGGGCACGGTCCGGTTGCCTCGGCTGGTCGGTCTTTCGGATGCGCTCGAAATCATCACGACCGGCAAACCGCTTGTGGCCGCGGATGCCTTGCGGACCGGACTTGTTCACGCGGTCGAAGACGATCCGGTCGACGCCGCCCTCGCGATTCCCGGCGAGACACTGGCCTGCATCGTCCCGACCCGGGAACTGCCGGCGCCGAAAACCGACATCTCGCTGATCGCCGCGGCCCGAGAAAAAGTCGCCGCGAAATCGCGCGGGCAGGTCGCGGCCCTGCGTGCCATCGACGTGATCGAACACGGGCTGGACAAGCCGTTCGGGCAGGCCCTGTCGATGGAACGGGCCGTGTTTCTCGAATTGCGCTCAGGGGAACAGGCCAGGGCATTGCGCCATGTCTTCTTTGCCGAACGCGCAGCAAAGGCGCCGGATTGGCTGAGATCCGATCCCGCCGAGATTGCCCGTGTGGCGGTGGTCGGCGGCGGCACGATGGGGGCAGGCATCGCCTATGCGCTGTCGAACGCCGGGTTGACCGTCACGCTTGTGGAAACCGACGCCGAAGGCGCGGCACGGGCCACCGACAATGTCGCAAGGATCATCGAAACGAGCCTTGGGCGCGGCCTCATCGACCGGGCCGGGGCCGATGATCGCCGCAGGCGGATCGGGGTGACGGACGACTATTCGGCGGCGGGTGGCGCGCGCCTGGCGATCGAGGCCGCCTTCGAAAGCATGGACGTGAAACGCGCCGTTTTCGCCAGACTGTCCGAAGCGTTGCCCAGCGACGCGATCCTTGCCACGAATACGTCCTATCTCGATATCGACGAGATCGCGGCCAGCCTGCCCGATCCGACCCGTGTTCTGGGCCTGCATTTCTTTGCGCCGGCGCACATCATGAAGCTTCTCGAGATCGTGCGCGGGGCAAAGACCAGCGACGCGGCGCTGGCGACCGGCTTTGCCCTTGCCAAGCGGTTGCGCAAGGTGCCGGTGTTGGCTGGCGTCTGCGACGGCTTTATCGGCAACCGTATCCTGTCGCGGTACCGCGAGGCGGCAGATACCCTGCTGATCGATGGATCGACCCCGAGTGCAGTGGATGCGGCCATGGTGGAATTCGGCTACGCCATGGGCCCGTATGAAGCCCAGGATCTGTCCGGGCTCGAGATCGCCCATGCCAACCGCCGCCGCCAGGATGCCACGCGCGATCCCCAACGCCGCTATGTTCCGATCGCCGACCGCTTGGTCGCTTTGGGCAGGCTGGGCAAGAAGACGGGCGCGGGCTGGTACCGGTATTCGGATACCGGCACCAGGATCGAAGACCCGATCGTCACGGACATCGTTCTGGCCGAAGCCCGTTCGGCCGGTGTCTCACGCACGGTTTTTTCGGCTGAAGACATCCGCGACCGGCTGGTTTTGGCGATGATCAACGAAGCTTGCGACATCCTGCACGAAGGCATCGCGCAAAGCGCCGCCGACATCGATCTTGTCACGGTCTTCGGCTACGGTTTTCCCAGGTGGCGCGGTGGCTTGCTGCATCACGCAGATACACTGGGTGCTGCGGAAATCGTTCGCAGGCTGGGCGCGCTTTCCCTGGAAGATCCCGTGGCATGGAAGATCAGCCCGGTTCTTCTGGAATGTGCAAACGACAATCTCGAACTCGCCAAGTGGACCAGAGCGCCCCGATGAAAGCCGTGGGGCCCGGATAACAGCAGTGCCGGATGCCGTGTCCCGTCGTCGCGGCCTGTCGAACGTCTGATTGCCACGTTCGTTCCGCTAGCCTTGGTGCGTTGCGGAATTCTTGCTGCGCAGCGGACACAGGTTTTCCTGGTGGCTCATGCGCGTTCGCAATCCGGCACGGCGTCCGTGGCCACACGAAAAGGAGGGCCGCAGAAACGGACATCTATGCAGCAATGCTGATCGTTCCGACGGTGGTCGAGCAGAAAAGCAACTCGGTTTGGGCAAGTTCTAGCAGGCATACGCCTTCGGCGGTCGGTGGGCCGATCGGATTGCTGGACAACTATGTTTGCCGTCGTCTGCTCGACCGCGCGCGGACGGGTGTATCGCCGACGCAGGAAGGGCTGGACCTTCACGAAAAGTACAGTGCGATGACCGAACGGTTCAGAAAAGGGTACAGGTTTCTTCCTAAATGTCGACCGCACTCCGCACGGCAAGCTCAGGATCGTCTCCATGAGTGCCTTTGGAAAACTTGGGTGATCCCCGCCTTGCCGAAACTCATTGAGCAGAACCCCGAGGTCGAGGTTTCGCGCGATCTGACGGAACACGAAGTCGATTTGCGGGGCGAAGCGTGCGGCGTCGCGTGCGGCGCCCCGGCAAAGGCAAGCCAATCCGATTGCGGGATTGATCTTGGTCACAACCGACGCGTCTCGTTCGTTTTAGGGTTGTCCCGCACTGGATACATGGCTTGGAGGGCGCGACGATGTCATCGACGGAAAACTATGAGAAGGCGAGAGGGCGCGCCGAGGTCAAATACGCTTTCTTTGCTCATGTCGGGGTCTATGCGGCGGTCATGGTCCTGCTGGTGATTGTCAATCTGCTCACGTCGCCCGGAACGATGTGGTTCGTCTGGCCCTTGATGGGTTGGGGCCTTGCCGTTGCCCTGCACGCAGCCCGGGTTTACCTTTTGGCTGACCGGGAAAGCATCGTCGATGCTCTGACCCGGCGTGAACTGCGCGATTCCCGCCACGACGGATACGACGAACGCAGGTGAACGGCCCGTCACCCCCGGCTGCACCCCCGCGGGGCGGGCGGCGCGGTCGATGACCCCGGCGGGCCCCGTGCCGCTTTCGCCGGTCGCCGCGGTCCGGCCGGTCTCGACAGGTTCGGACAGCGCAAGACGGCCATTGGCGAAAGCCGGCACATCTGACATGGAACCGATACGCGCCTTGGTCCAAGAGGCCGAAACGAAGCGAGTGCCCATGTCGTTCAGCCGATACGCGATCTTCTATCTGCCGCCTGCCGGTGCGTTGGCCGATTTCGGAGCGACGTGGTTGGGGTGGGATGTCGCCGCCGGTCAACCGGTCCGCCATCCGGACATGCCGGGGCTGGATGACGTGACCGGGTCACCGCGCAGATACGGCTTTCACGGCACGCTCAAACCACCTTTCCGACTGGCCGATGGCACGGACCTGTCGGGGTTGCAGCGGGCCGTGGCGCGAATGGCGACGACGTGTCCACCCGGCCAGGCCCAGGGCCTGACCCTTTCGCGCCTGGGTCGCTTTCTTGCTCTGGTGCCATTGGGAAAAGCTGTGGAAATCGCGCGGGTCGCGGCCACCTGCGTCGAGGCGCTGGACGGGTTCCGCGCACCCATGGACGCGGTGGAACTTGCGCGCCGACGCAAGTTCGGATTGTCGGACAGGCAAGACGCTTTGCTGCGGCGTTGGGGGTACCCCTATGTCATGGAGGAGTTCCGGTTTCATCTGACGCTGACGGATCGATTGCCGGTCGCGCAGATCGCGTTGTGGACCGAACGCGCTTTGTCCGTCATGCCAGAGCTGCCGGCGCCCTTCGTCCTGGACGCCGTGGCGTTGGTCGGTGAACGGCAGGATGGCAGGTTCGAATTGATCCGGCGCTATGCCCTTGGTGGATGAAACACCCCAAGCGTTTCGATCAAAGGGCGACGAAAGCACCATCGTTTTCTGATCCCGTCAGGCCGAGGTTCGTCGGCCAGCGTCAGGTGTGCAGAGATATCCGTCACGGTGTCCCGGCCCGGTCCGACAAGGCAGTGGGCCGGCATCCTCGGGACGCTGCGACAATCGTTTGATCGACGCGGGAGGTACCGCTTGCGCCAGCGCCTGCGGCCTCTGGATCCTTTGCCGGGATCACGTTGCAGTCATGGCCGCACATGCACGGTGCGTGGGTGATGGTCTGTCACGCCAAGGCGAAACCGCTGCAGGGCCGAGATTTCGGCCAAAGAAAAGGCGCAAGGCAGATCGCTGCCGCCTTGGGCTTGGTACACACCATCGATCGACCGCGCCGGGATCGAGCAACCGTCTGCGCCACCGAGCTAGAGCGGTATTCCGGCAAGCTGGGCCACCAGTTCGAGACTGTTTCGAGCATTGAACTTGGCCATCAGCCGGCTGCGATGCACCTCGACCGTGCGCGGCGATATGCCGAGACCGCGGGCGATCTCTTTCGAGGTCAACCCCTCGGCCAGCATCTTGGCCACCTGCCTTTCCCGCGTCGTCAGGCCGGTTGCGGGACGGGATTCGGATATGTCGGCAAAGCTCCACACCGCGCGCGCGAACGGTGTCGCGGCTTCGAGCGACTGCCCCCTGACACGGCACCAGAACAGTTCGCCCGAGGCGCGTCGCATGATGCGTTCATCCCGATAACGCCCGCTGCCCGACATCTTTTCTGCGCCGAGCCGCCCGATACGCTCGAATTCCGCATCCGACGGGTAGAGGAACGACAGCGATCGGCCCTCGAACGCGTCATGCGGATACTCGAACATCCGTGCGAATGCCGGGTTGCAGCGCCGGATCACCCGATCCTCGGAATAGATCAGCCCGACCGGCGCGTGATCGAATGCCAGGGTCGCAAGGTCCTGCATGTCCGTCCCGTTACGTAGTCTTCCGGAATTGGCCGGATGGCTGCGGCCGTAGTATCCGTGGTCCGAACACGGAGGCAAGCATGGAAGCGATGATCGTGGGTTGGGGGCATACCCCGTTCGGTCCGCAGAAGGAAAAACCATTCGAGGCGCTCGTGCTGGAAGCTGCGGGCGCGGCTTTGGACCACGCCGGGTTGACGCCCGGCGACGTGGACGCGATCTGGCTGGGCCACTTCAACAACGGACTGGTCCCGGACGCCTTCGCCGCGTCGATGGCGCTTGCGCTCGATCCGGCGATGCGGTTCACGCCAGCGACGCGGGTCGAAAACGCCTGTGCCTCGGGCTCGGCGGCCATCTATGCCGCGCGCGACGCCATTGCCGCGGGCCGGGTGCGCACGGCCCTGGTCATCGGGGCGGAAAAGATGACCGAACAGGATACCGGGCGAGTGACCGAAGCCCTGGCCGGCGCGTCCTATCAGGCGGAAGAGGCGGGGATGTCGTTTCCGCAGATTTTCGCCCGCTTCGCCCAGGCCTATTTCCAGGCTTATGGCGACCAGTCGGCCGCCCTGGCGGGGATCGCCGCCAAGAACCACGCGGCGGCGCTCGACAACCCGCTGGCACATCTGCACAAGGCCCTGAGCCTTGAAGCCTGCAACACGGTTTCGGACAAGAACCCCATGATCGCGCCGCCCTTGCGCCTGACCGATTGTTCCCCGGTCAGCGACGGCGCGGCGGCGTTGATCATGGTTGCGGATGATATGGCGCGCAACTTCCCGCGCGCAGTGCGTTTCCGCGGCGCGGTTCAGATGAACGACGTCCTGCCGATGTCGCGGCGTGATCCGACCGAACTGACAGCGGCGCGGCGCTGCTTTGCCGCTGCTTTCGAACAGGCGAAGATAACGGTGAACGACCTGGACCTGGCCGAAGTGCACGACTGTTTCACGATAGCCGAGCTGTTGATCTACGAGGCGATGGGTCTGGCTGACAAGGGTCAAGGGGCGGCGCTGGTCGCCCATGGCGAAACCGCGCGCAACGGGCGGTTGCCAGTGAACCTGTCCGGCGGGCTCAAGGCCAAGGGCCATCCGGTGGGCGCGACGGGGGTGTCCATGCATGTTCTGGCCGCACGTCAGGTGACCGGAACGGCCGATGCCATGCAAGTGCCCGGTGCAGAATTGGCGGCGGTATTCAACATGGGTGGTTCTGGTGTCGCCAACTACTGTTCGATCCTGGAGCGGATGGCATGAACCCCGCGACCTGGCTTGCCCGCGCAGCGGCCCGTCACGGCACTGCACCGGCGCTGTTCAAGGGAACAACGCAAGAGGCCGATTACGCGGCGTTTGCCGCCCGCGCCGCTGGCGTCGGTGCCGCGCTTGCGCAGCGGGGTATCGGCAAGGGCGACCGGGTGGCGTTGTTCATGCAGAACAGCACCGAGTACCTCGAGGCGCTTTACGGCATCTGGTGGACCGGCGCCGCGGCGGTTCCGATCAATGGCAAGTTGCACGAGGACGAGGCAGCCTGGATCATCGGCGAGTCCGATGTGTCGCTGGTTTTTGCCGACGACAAAAGCGCGGCGGCGCTGGCCGACCGTGTCTCTGTCGACATCATCTCGACCCAGGGTGCGGGCTTCGACCGGATGCGGGAGCAGACCGGGAACCCGCAGCCGGTGCCACTTGCCGACAAAGACATCGCCTGGCTTTTCTTCACCTCGGGTACCACGGGCCGACCCAAGGGCGTGATGATGAGTTGCGCCAACATCGCATCGATGACGTTGAGCTACTTCGTCGATGTGGACGACGTGAGAATGGAGGACGCGATACTCTACGCCGCCCCCATGAGTCACGGTGCGGGGCTCTACAACTTCATGCATGTCCTGCGCGCGGCGCGCCACGTGGTGCCGGAAAGCGGAGGCTTCGACGCGCGCGAGATCCTTTCGCTGGCGACGCAGGTCGGGCCTGTCTCGATGTTCGCGGCGCCGACGATGGTTCGCCGCCTGGTTGATGCAGCCAAGGCGACGGGACACGACGGCGAAGGCTTGCGCACCATCGTCTATGCCGGCGGGCCGATGTACGAGGCCGACATCCTCGAAGCGGTCGAGGTCATGGGGCCGCGTTTCGTGCAGATCTATGGGCAGGGCGAATGCCCGATGGGAATAACCGCCCTGTCCCGCTTGGATGTCGCCGATCGCAAAAGCCCGCGCTGGCGCGCGCGGCTCAATTCCGTGGGTCGCGCGCAATGCACGGTCGAGGTCGCGATCCTCGATGCGGACGGTCGGGAACTGCCCCGCGGCGATGTCGGCGAGATCGCCGTTCGCGGCGCGACGGTGATGCCGGGATATTGGAGAAACCCGACGGCGACGGCGGAGACCCTGAAGGGCGGCTGGCTCTGGACCGGTGACATCGGATGGATGGACGAAGACGGCTATGTGACGCTGCAGGACCGCTCGAAGGACGTCATCATTTCGGGTGGCAGCAACATCTATCCGCGCGAAGTCGAAGAGGTGCTGCTGACCCATCCCGCGGTGCACGAGGTCGCCGTGGTGGGCAAACCGGACCCGGAATGGGGCGAAGTGGTCGTCGCCTTCGTGGCCTGCGTGCCCGGTCAGACGGCCGATGCCGCGGTGCTGGATGCGTTGTGTCTTGACCGGATCGCACGGTTCAAACGGCCGAAGACCTACCGCTTTGTCGATGCGCTGCCCAAGAACAACTATGGCAAGGTGGTGAAGACCGACCTGCGCGAGATACTGAAAGGAGATGCGACATGACGGGGGATCTGAAGGCGCGGACCGCGCTGGTCACCGGATCGGTCCAGGGGATCGGCCTGGCCATCGCGCAGGCGCTGGCCGGGGCAGGGGCGCGGATCGGGGTGCACGGGCTCGCCAGCCCCGCAGCCGCAGCCGCCGCCGTGTCGCGGTTGCGCGACGCCGGCGCAGCTGATGCGCGATTCTTCGATGCAGACATGCGCGATGTCCCGGCCATCGAACGAATGATGGCCGAGGTGGCGGATTGGGGCGGTGCGGATATCCTGGTGAACAACGCCGGCATCCAGAAGACCGTCAGCCTCGCCCAGGCCGATGCCGCGACCTGGGATGCGATCATGGCCGTGAACCTGTCTGCCGCGTTCCATACCATGCGGTTGGCGATGCCGGCGATGGCCGACCGGGGCTACGGGCGCGTTATCAACATCGCTTCGGTGCATGGGCTGGTCGCGTCGGTCAACAAGGCGCCCTATGTCGCGTCGAAATTCGGGCTGGTCGGTCTCAGCAAGGTCGCGGCACTGGAATACGCCGCGGCGGGCGACAAGGCCTCGGGCGGGGTCACGGTCAATTGCATCGCGCCGGGCTGGACGGAAACCGCCATCATCGAGCCACAGGTCGCGGCCCGGGCCGAAAAGTTCGGAGGCGATCGCGACAAGGGCATCGCGGACCTGCTGGCGGAAAAGCAACCCTCGCGCCGGACGTCGGACCCTGCCGAGATCGGCGCGCTGACGCTCTGGCTTTGTCACCCGATGGCGCACAATGTCACCGGAACCACCATTCCCGTCGATGGTGGCTGGACCGCCCAATAGCGTATCGCCGCAACGGCAGCACGATACCCCGCTGGCAAATCGACTTCGGTCGCGCCGATATGGTCGGTCAAGCGATCGATTCGACATGCGCAATGGATCACGCCGGTGACGCCCTTCTGGTGCAACACTCCGCGCCGGAAGACTACAGACCGATGCCGATGCCGCGAACGGCACCGGCATCGTTGGGGACCATCCGGCGCGCACTGAATGCGGACAAAAACGCCTCGACGTCTCGGAATGCAGTGCCGCGCAGTCAGCCGGCATCGCGCGGCTGGGCCGGGTCGTGGAGCGGAGGATGCTGAAACCCGCGGACGCAACACCGCGTCCAGAAGCCGATGATCCGAAACCGCCATCCGCAATTCCCTGTGTCCGCCGCCTGAGTTGGCATTCCCGCGAAGGCAGGCCCGCGGTTCCCAAAGCCGCCGGATGTTCGAAAACCACGGGCGATGGAAACGCGCACCGACGACGCCGGGATGGTCATGTGGTCGGCGGACAGGACAGGCCGACCGGAAGCCGTCCCGCCGTTTCCGCAATAACGGGCCTGCTTGTTGACAACGACCTGTCGGCGCGGCGTTCCGGGGTTGTCCGGACGGATGACGTCGAACCGGGAAGGGTGGCAAGTCCGATGCAGCGTGCATATGCTGTGCGTTGCGGGCCCGTTCCGAATGCCGGCCGCGCGCAGGAGATCGCTGAATGCCGCCGAACGCAGTCATCGAGGTCGCGCAGCCGTCTCTTGCGCCCTTGACAGCCCCTGGGCGTTTTCCGCTGTTTTTCAGTTGTTTGCGAGGTGATCTTCGTTGTCCTTGTGCACGGTGTGATCCCGCGGCTTCGTGCTGTGCGACAATGGATTCGATCCACCCTGGTGGAATGCAAATGTTCGAAACCGTTTCTTAGGTGTGGTGACATGAGCGAGGACGCCAAACCCTATTCATTGGGACGCACCATCGCCGTGGGACTGGGCATTGCGGCGGCCTTTGCGCTGTTGTCTCTGTTCTTTCTCTATATGCAGGCCCAGAACGCCTATCACAGGCTTGCGGGCGAGGTTGTCGCCGTGGCCGGCGACAGCCTCGATATCCGGAACGCCCGAGGGGCGATCACGGTGCTGACCGTTCAGCCGCAAACCGAGTTGCGGGGTGTCGCCGATATCGCCCTGCTGGAAATCGGCCAGCACGTCATGACACGAGGCAGCTTTGCGGACGATGGTACATTCGTCGTCGACCGGCTCAGGGTCATTCGGGGCCCGGATCGTCCATGACGGTCGCCCAACCCCTTCGGTCGGGCCGTCGGAGGGCGATCCTCAGGGCGGCCGCGGTTGTCGCCGTTTACCTCGCGCTTTCCGTTTTCTTGGCCAGCTTCCCTGCCGAAGACCTGATCGACATGGTCGGAAGCGACAATGCCTATATCCTGATGTTCGTGCTGGGCATGATCGGGGGCTTCACGACCTTCACCGGGATTCCCTACCATTTCGTGTTGATGAGCCTTGCCGCCGGTGGGCTGAACCCGATCTGGCTGGGGCTCTGCACCGCCATCGGTGTGATGATGGGCGACAGCACGATGTTCGTGATCGGCAAGCAGGTCAAAGGCAGCCTGCCACCGCGTGTCCGGGCGACGATCGACCGGCTGTCCGGCTATCTCCTCAGCCATCCGCGCCTCGTGACGCCGGCCTTGATCGCCTATGGAACAGTTTCGCCGTTTTCCAACGATTTCGTCGTCGCCTCCCTCAGCATCGGAGGCTACGGGTACTGGCGCACGGTCGTGCCGCTGACCATCGGCAATGTCCTGTACAACATCGCGCTGGCCTATCTCGGCCTCTATGCCTACGACGTGATCATCGGCTGGTTCTGACGTCGGAATGCGGCACTGGCCGTCGACATGCCGAAAGGCAATGACGATCATCTAAGCGTTCCCCCACCCGAACGGGCCTGCCGACCAAGGGTGCGGTCGAGAGTGGCTATGGCGACCAGCTCAGACCCGTTTCCTGTTCCGAGCGTTCCCACAGTTTTTCCATCACCGCCTTGTCGTGTGCGTGGGGTTCCAGCGTACCCTTGCCGACCGGGCCGACGAATTCCATCCGTCCCGTGGGGCCGTACAGGGCGCGTTGTTCCAGGCCTTCTTCCGTCGCGCACATGATCTCCGGATAGGCACCCTTTTCCGCAGTTTGAACCAGTGGCGACTTGGTCACGAGCCACCAGGTGATCCGGGTCAAAAGACCGCCGCTGGTGCTGATGAGCGACGTCGCCGACGACCCGGGATGGCAGACATACACACCCACGTTCTTGTTTGCGGCCTTGATCCTGTCCTGCAGTTCGTAGGCGAACATCATCTGAGCCAGCTTGCTTTGGCTGTAGGCCCGATTGGCGCCATAGTTCTTGTCCCAGTTCAGATCGTCGAACTGGATCGTCCGCAGGCCCATCCTGTAGCCCAGACTGGCGACGACGACGATCCGGCCATTCGCGGCCTCGATGCGGTCGAACAGCCTGCCGCAAAGCACGAAGTGGCCGTAGTGGTTTGTGCCAAGCTGGCTCTCGAAACCGTCCAAGGTGCGCTGTCTTGTCGGCACCTGCGCTATGGCTGCGTTGCAGATCAGCGCGTCGATCCGTGGAATGGTCTCGAGCACTTCTGCCGCTGCGGCGTGCACGCTCGCAAGTTCGGAAAGGTCGATGCGGACAAAGCTCACGTCAGCGTCCGCGCCGAACTCCTGTTTCAGATCCGAAATCGCTGCGGTGGATTTGTCGACGCTTCGGTTCAGCATCACCACCCTTGCACCCTTCGACAAAAGAATACGTGCGGCCTGGAAGCCTGCACCGGCATTCGCGCCGGTGATTAGGTAGGTCCTGCCGTTCAGCGATCCGAGGCGTTCGGGCGTCCAGCCCCTCGGTCCGAATGTCGTGTCTGCCATGCTTGGTCTCCTGTTTGTTCGGGGTCGGACGCTTGGAAAAGGGGGGCGCCGCCAATCTGTTGGGGCCGCACCCCGTGGTTGTTTCCCGCGCCGCGGGATGGGCCAGGCGAATTGTCGATCCGGTCAGCGTGGTGGCGGTTCCGCTGTCGAATTCGCCCGATACCGCCAGCCGCCCGGCCCGAAAACGACACCATCGGTGTGAGATGGCCCGTTCGCTGTCAGGGCGCCGTGGTCGCTGTCCGTTCAGGGCCTGAAGGCATGTCAAATTGACATCGATCGTTCGTTTGTCTATTTGACAATCTTTTTCTGAATGTCAATATGTCAACCATGACCGAAACCGAAAAAACCATTCTCGGCGCCGCTGTGCGGATGTTCACCCGCTATGGGGTCAAGCGAACGAGCATGGGGGATCTGGCCCAGGAAGCCGGGGTCAGCCGCCAGACGCTCTACAATACCTACAAGAACAAGGACGACGTGCTGAGGGCGCTGATCCGGTTCCATACCCGGAACGCACTATCGGAAATCGAGGCTGAACTTGGCGGCATCGACCACCTTGGCGGGCAGCTCGACATTGTTTTTGACCGAATGGTTCTTGGTGGCTTCGATCTTGTCCGGGAGATGCCCAACGCCCAGGACCTGATCGATGGTTTCAATGCCGCCGGCCAGGAAGAGATGACGGCTTCGGCAGAAGAATTCCGCCTCGTGATCCAACGCCTCTTGTCACCCCATCGGAAAGCGCTGGCAAACGCGGGTCTCGACCTTTCGGATTTGTCGGATTTCGTTCAGCGCTCCGCCAAGTCGGCCGGCAGCGTGGCGCGTGACCGGGATCATCTCGTCCGGTTGCTGCAAACCCTCAGGAATCTTTGTTTGGCGGCAACCGGCCAATCGCGGTGACCGCGAATGTGCCCTGCGCATCCAGCCGGTCCTCAGGATGGTGACGACAACATAAAGTGGGTGAAGATGTTGTCTGCCACGTAAAACCCCCAATGCAACCCGAAGGACAGCGTCGCTCCATTGCGCGTTGCCAAGATCAGGCTCGGCACCACAGCGCCGAAACAGGTCGCGGCTATCGTGAAGCGGGCGACGTAAAAGGACGTTGCCCCGTTGAAGACCAGGGACAGGTGAAACAGACCGAACAGCGCGGCGGTCACGATGCCGATACGCAGCATCCTCCAGCCGAAGGAATGGAACACCAGGACCAGCGTCAGGATCAACAACTGCTGGAACAGGATCTCGAAGGATTTCGCGACGTAATACATCGCGTCGGCGAACATGAACTCCGGAGGATTGCGGGGTGCAAGCGACAGGTCGATTTCGGGCAGCACGGGCAGGATTCCGACCGTGAACGCGACGATCATGCCCACAACCGCGATGATCGGCAGAACACCGTGGGCAGGGGGGTGCCATGTGCGCAGGCGGTGCCGGAAAAGCGGCACCGCCACCATCGTGAAGCCGAGATAATAGACCGCGTAGACGAACGGCGCATCGCGATAGCCGTTCGCCAGGCCCAGTTGATCCCTGATCGCGTAGTAGCCGACCGAAGACAGCGACCAAAGCGCGGCGATCACTGCGATATCCAGGATCGCGCGCCTGATCGGTGGATTCCCCACCGAGTAGCTGGTCACATAGGCCAATTCATGCCCTCGCCGCTCAGTCGGCGTCGCGCACGAGCCGAACGTGGTTCAATACCCGGATCGCATCGCCCTGCGGGCCGTTGCCTTTCGGGTAATTCGCGGCGTCGCCGACCTTGGGATCGGAACGTTGGGCCCCCGCTCCGTGCACATCCGTCCAGCCGTTCATGTAGCCCATCGCCCGGCCAAAGCTGACATAGGCGGCGAAGGTGCCGGGATGGTCGGTGAAATTGGCGTGGGTGGTGGAACTCCAGTGGAACGGATAGTCGGGCTCGCCCGCTTCGTTGATGATCTCGCTGATCCGGAACACCGGGTCCAGCGCCGCCGAGCCGGTGGTATCGGGCGAGCGGGTGTATTCGACGAGACCCTGCAGTTCCTTGACGTTCGGCACGCGCCAGTCGTCGTATCCGAGATAGTCCGCCGCGTTCATCGCCTCCGCCCAGGCCAGCGCGTCTTCCCAGCTGATCGCCTCGCCGTTATCGGCCTGCGCCCACATCAACCCGGTGGCGGCATTGGTCACGGTGCCGTCGCCGTTGTCGGCAAGGTCCGGCACTCCGTAGCCTACAGGTCCGCGCACATACATAACGTAGAATTCCTTGGGCTGTCCCCGCAGGGTCAGGCCGTAGCCCTTGATCCGACCGTCGGCGAAGTTCACGCCGAAAAGAGTCTCGTCCTGCCCGTGCATGGTGTTCCAAACGTAGCGTGTGCTCGACGCCAGTTGCCCGTCGATCAGGCGTTCGCCCGCCTCGGTGTCGCCATAGCCGAAATCGAAAACAGTGGTGTCGATGAAGGGCCGGATGGCCGAGCTATCGTCACCTTCAAGGCCGCTCGGGTCGATGCCGTTGAAATTCATCAGCGAATACATCTCGGTGATGGTCGGCAGCCGCCAGTCGTCATAGCCGCCGAGCTCGAAGGTCTCTGCGCCTGCCAGCGCCTCCTCGTAGGTCAACTTGTCATCGATGTCGATAACGCCGTCACCGTTCAGGTCGGGCGACTGCACCCATATCAGGCCGGTGACTTCATCGGTGACCGTACCGTCGCCATTGTCCGTATAGCTTTGCTGCGGACCCAGATGCTGCGCATCCTGCCCGTAGAACGGTTCGCCGGGAGCAGGGCAGCCGATTTCCCGCGTCGCGTCATAGCAAGCGCTCTGCATCGTATCGGGGATCGGAAACGGGGCTTCGGCGAATGACACGCTTGCTGCCACGGCATAGGTCGGCAAAGCCAGCGAAACGGTTCTGAAGATGGATCTTGTCGGCATGAGTATTCTCCTTGGCGTTTGCGTCTTCAGCGCATGTTGAACAATTCCTGGTGGAAGGCAGCGCAGGCCATTCCGTGCGCGGCAAGGTCGCGGCGCAACGTCTTGGCAAAGGCCGCGGGTCCGCAGAACCAGACGCTTGCGGATTGCCAGTCCGGCACGGCGGCGCGCAGTCTTTCGCCGGTCAGCAACCCGTCCTCATCGTCGACCATGACGTGAAGCCTGATCCCGGCCGCCTTGGCGTCTGCGGTCAGCTTCTCGCGCGCCTCGGGCGCCAGACGCGGAGTGGTGTGGAAAAGATCCACCGTTTGACTGCCCGCATTCTTCGCGAGGTGCTTCATGCGCGCGATGAAGGGTGTGATCCCGATGCCGCCTCCGATCCAGATCTGGCGCGCCGCGGTGTCCTCGAAGGTGAACCCGCCATAGGGCCCTTCGACGATCGCCTGGCTGCCGACCCGTACCCGCTCGGGCATGTCGTCGGTGTAGTCGCCCAATCCCTTGGTGATGAACATGATGCGCGGATCGCTCGCATCCCAGGCAGAGGCGATGGTGAACGGATGCGCGCCCTCTGATTGGTCGAAAGTCACGAAGGCGAACTGGCCGCTCTTGTGGCCCGTCCATCCGTCATCAAGCCGGATGGTGGTCTCGAGCACATTCATATCCTTGAAAAGGTGCTGCTCTTCGACCGTCCCGGCGACCTTGCGCCGTTTGCCGACTTGCCGCGTCAGGACAAGCACGGCCGAAACGGTGCCCGCCAGCATCAGAAGCCCCGTGGCGATGCCCAGCGGCAGCATCCACGCGGAGAAATCCAGAAGCACCACGGAATGGAAGACGAGAACCAGGTAGGCAACGGCGATGAACAGATGCGTCTTCGCGAAAAGCCGGTAGGGAAAGCGCCTGATCAGGGCCAGCGCGATCAGAAGCACCGCGACATAGAACGCCTTTTCACCCAGCCCCTCGGCGGTGCCCCGCAACCCGTTCAAGACCGACTCGATGGTCACGATATCCACGGTTGCGCCACCTGCGGGCGGTGCACGCCGTTCGGGTGCTGCCAACACACCAAGGCTCACGGCCCATTCCGGCACGTTCGAAGCGACCCAATGAAAGATCGCGGCCACGAGACCCGCGATGCCCAGCCATTTGTGCAGCCGGTAAGACTTGTCCAGACCGCCGAGCCAGGGCTCCAGCCAGACGGGCCGCACGGCAAGGATCAGCGCAACGCTCATCACGCTGATGCCGATCACACCGGAATACTGCACAAGCAGGTTGCGGAGCGTGATGACGGTCAGATCATCGGGAAACGGCAGATTGGCAAGCAGCCAAAGCACAGTCAGCCCCGCGATGAGCCCCCAAAGGGAAATCCTGATGTTTCTCAACATGGTTGCAGTCCTTGCAGAATCGATCTGCCCCGGATTCTGGCGCTGGAATGTGCAGCCAATACCGAGATGCCGGTCATTCCGGAGCCGGCAGGTCAGGCGGGATTTCACAAATACGTTCAAACGCTTAAACTGCGAATTTGAACTCGGCTCCCGGCGGTGGCCTGCATACTCTCTGCACAATCCCGGGCCAGGATGGGGAATGGACCGCTTGCGCCTGTCACTGACCACCAAGATCTTTCTCGCCATCGCGGCCACCGCGGTGCTGGTTATCGGTACCATGGCGCTGCTGGTGGCGCTGTCGATGCGCGACGGGTTCTCGCAATACCTGCTGAGAGGGGAAATGATCCGCTTCAACACGCTGGTGCGCGAACTGGCGCTGGCGCATGATCCCGATGCGCCGGGCTGGCCGGAGCTGGCGGACGATCCGCGAGCATGGAACGATTTCGTGCGCACGCATTTCACGCCGCCGGGCAACCCGGACCAGGAAGAAATCAACGCTGACCCCCTGATGATCGGCGACCGGCTGGCGCTGCTTGACGCCTCCGGCACACGCATCGCTGGTGCGATCGTGCGCACCCCGGTTCACGAGCAGCGTCCCGTCTGCATCGATCGCAGATGCGAGGAGGGCGACCCGCTCGGCTACATCCGCCTGAACGCGCCGGTGTTTTCCGACAGCACCAGTGATGCCTTCTTCATTCGCGGCCAATACGCGTCGCTTGCGTTCTCGGCGCTGATCGCGCTGCTGGTGTCCGCCGCGGCGGCCTTTCTGATCGCCCGTCAAATCCTCGTACCGATCAAGCGGCTGGAAGCCGGGGCAAAGACACTTGCATCGGGTGATTACAGCAAGCGGATCGACAAGGACCGGACCGACGAACTGGGCGATCTGATCGTGCATTACAACGTACTGGCCGAGACCTTGGCACGGACCTCGCAAGCCGAACGAGAGTGGATTTCCAACACTTCGCACGAACTGCAGACACCGCTTGCGGTGCTGCGCGCACAGATCGAGGCGTTGCAGGACGGCGTGCGCCAGCCCAACCAAGAAACGCTGGCCGAGATGCACGCGGCGCAGATGCGGCTGTCGCGCCTGGTGCAGGATCTCAAGGTTCTGACCTATTCCCGCGAACCGGAACTGGTGGCCGATATCGGCCGCGAGGATCTGGCGGACATCGCTCTGGAGGCCGCCGAAACCGCGCGCCCGACGCTCGAGGCAGCCGGGCTCGAGATCGATTGCGCGTGTCCCGAAACGCTTCCGCTGAACTGTGACCGGACCCGGATCGCGCAAGTCATCGACAACCTTCTGCAGAACGCCGCGCGGTATACCGATGCGCCCGGCAAGGTCCGGTTGCGGATCTGGCGCGCCGACGGCCTGGCGCATGTCTCGATTGACGACACGCCGCCGGGGGCGCCGGATGATGTGCTGCCCAGTCTGTTCGACCGGTTCTACAGAGCTGAAGGGTCGCGCTCGCGTGCGCTCGGCGGATCGGGGTTGGGCCTGTCGGTCTGCAAGGCCATCGTGGAGGCACATGGGGGGCGGATCGTCGCCGCGCCATCGGACTTGGGCGGCCTGAACGTCACCTTCACCTTGCCGGAGGAGCGGACATGACCAATGTCCGCATCCTCATCGTCGAGGACGAGATCGCGCTTGCCGAGGTGGTGCGCGACTACCTGCGCTCCGATGGTATGGAGGTGGAGTTGTTGTCGACAGGCACCCACGCGGTCGAGACGGTCCTTGCCAAGCGCCATGACCTCATCATCCTCGACCTGATGCTGCCGGGCGTGGACGGTCTGACCATCTGCCGCGAACTGCGGCAGAGGTCGGACGTGCCCATCATCATGACGACAGCCCGCGTCGAGGAGATCGACCGCCTTCTCGGGCTCGAGCTTGGCGCGGACGACTATGTCTGCAAACCCTATTCCCCGCGAGAGCTGGTGGCTCGGGTGCGGGCCGTGCTGCGGCGGCGTCCCTCGGGTGGGCAGGCGACCGAGACGGAAGCGGTGCGGTTGCACATCGACCCGGAGAAGTGGCGTGCAACGCTGGACGGTGCCGATCTCGATCTGACGCGTCGCGAATTTTCGCTTCTGGCGGCGCTGGCTGCGCGCCCGGGTCGGGTGTTTTCGCGCGATCAACTGCTCTCGTTGGCGTTTCCCGATGACACCGAGGTGTTCGACCGGACGATCGACAGCCACATCCGGAACATCCGCCGAAAGATCCATTCAAAGACCGACTGGGACCCGATCCGGTCCGTCTATGGTGTCGGCTACGCCTACGAGGGCTGAGGCGCGGTCCCCGGATCGGTCACGCGGGCAAGGTGCCGATCGAAACCGTCGGCTGGGTGCACGCTGCCATCCCGACCGACATGGTCGACGGCGATCTTGCATCGATCACCGGCGCCGAAGAAGACGCCTTTGTCCGCGCCATGGTCGACGACTGGGACATTTCCGGGCTTTCCCTACCGACCGCGCGTCCGAACCGGCCGCACTTTCTGGCATCAAAACCCGTCGATCAGGTCCACGGATGCTGATCCCGGCAAGGCGTGTCCGGCGCGGTTGGGCTGGCCGTCAATGCGCCGTCAGTTCCCGTTCGATCTCGGCCCGCATCCGCTCCACCGCGGCTTCGAGGTCGGAGATGAAGGCGCGCGCGGCAAGCGATTGCGTGGCATAGCCCGGTGTCAGGATCGACACGCTGTTCGAGATCCGCGGCCGGAACCGCCGGATCACAAGCCGCGCGTCCTGGGGCGCCTGCATCAGGTGACTGTACGCGGTGATCATGTCGCTCACAATCACGCAGACCCCCGCAGCGACGAATTGCAGGCCGGGCAGAAAGGTGCGCAATTCCAGCCGCTTGTTGAACCGTGCGCCGGCGGCGCGAAACGCGGCCTCTGTCTGGATCGCGGTGGGGTGTTGGTCGAAGAGCACCGCCATGGAGCGCCCATCGAGATCGGTCGGGGTGATCGCGTGGCGGCTGGCAAGCGGGTCGTCAGGCGGCAGCACGCAGACGCATTCGAGGTCGTAATCCACCTGACGGATCGAGGCGCGGGGCGCGGGGGTTTCGGAAAACCCGACATCGAACTGCTGCGACGCGATCAGGTCCTCGATGACGTCCGAGGAGCGCATGATGAAAGATACCTCAAGATCGTCCTTGCCTTCGAGGAACCGGGTCAGCAGCCGGGGCAGGAACACGCTCGAGGCCGCGGGATGGCTGGCGAGCTTGAGCTTGCCCGATTGCAGCGCACTGACGCGATCCATCGTGCGTTCGGTGCGTTCCACCCGAGCGAGGATCTCTTCGCACTCCTCGAGAAAGAAGCGCGCCTCGGGCGTGGGCGCCAGTTTTCCGTGCGACCGCAGGAACAGCCGCAGGCCCAGTTGATCCTCCAGCGTCCGGATCATGGTCGAGACCGCGGGTTGCGTCCGACCAAGGGCGCGGGCCGCCTCGGTGATCGAGCCCGATCGCATGACTTCGCGGAAGGTCATCATTTGGCGGAACGACAGGTTCATGGACCAAGCATAAAGCAGATTTATTAATTCAGAGAAATAATCAAATTGAGTTTATGCGCCCGTTCCATCGACACTTGCACCAGCCCCGGAGGGAGTCGGGGCGGGGGGAGTGCATGGACAAGTTTGCAAGATATCTGCTGACGGCGTTGATCTGCGTCGTGGCGCTTGGCCAGTTCGTTCAGGTCGTTACGCGATATGTGCTTCAGGTCCCGGTCATGGGGCTTGAGGAAACGATGCTGTATCCAACCCTCTGGTTGTACATCCTGGGATCGGTGAACGCCTCGCGCGAGAACACGCATATCCGGGCGAACGTGCTCGAGATCTTCATCAAGACGGAACGCGGGCATACCGTCCTCGCCATCGTCGGCGAGATCATCAGCCTTGTCGTCGGCCTCTGGTTGCTTTCCTGGGCCTGGGACTACACCCGCTATGCCTGGCGGGTCTGGCGCGAAAGCCCGACGCTGTACATCCCGACCTTCTATTCGGACATCGCGCTTCTCACGGGTCTGGCGCTGATGATGGTCTACACGGCCTGGCACCTTGCCCGCCACGTCCGCAGCCTGCACGGGGGAACAGAAGCATGATCGAGATCGCGCTTCTCGCCATCGCCGTGCTGGTGATCACGCTGACGCTGGGCGTGCCCTTGCCCTACTGTTTCGGCGCGGCGTTGATGGTGATGTATTTCATCGGCGACGTGACGATGAAGGGCATGATGCTGTGGGGGTTCCAGCAGCTTGGCAACCCTGTGCTTCTGGCCATCCCGCTATTCGTTCTGGCCGGCACGATCATGTCCGAAAGCGGCATTGCCGCCTCGCTGTTGCGTTTTGTCAACGCATTCATCGGGCATGTGCGCGGCGGTCTTGGCGTCGTGGCCGCGGTGTCCTGCGCGGTGATCGGGGCCATCTCTGGCTCGGGGCTGACGGGTATCGCGGCAATCGGCCCGCTGTTGATCCCCGAGATGGAAAAGCGCGGCTATCCGCGTGAATACGCGACCGCGCTGATCGCCAATTCGTCGATCCTCGGGCTTCTGATCCCGCCTTCGGTGACGATGATCGTCTACGGCTGGGTTACCGACACCTCGATCCTGGCCTGCTTTCTGGCGACGCTGGGGCCGGGTCTTCTCATCATGGTGGCGTTCTCGGTCATCAACCTGTTCATGGCGCGCAAGTTCCCGTTGGTGCTGGACGACAAGCCGTCATTCTCAGAACTGTCAGGCGAAGTCGCCCGCCGCGGCTTTCACGCCTTTCCCGCCCTGCTGATGCCGGTGATCATTCTCGGCGGCATCTATGGCGGCGTGATGACCCCGACCGAAGCCGCCGCTGTTGCCGTGATCTACGCCGTGCCGGTGGGGTTCCTGATCTACAAGGGGCTTCGCTGGGAGAACTTCCTGTCGGCCGGAAAGGAAGCGGCGACAGCAGTCGGGGCGATCATGATGATGATCCTGTTCTCGATGATCCTGAGCCAGATGTTCGTCTACGAGAGCATTCCGCAGCAACTGGTCCAGGGCATCTTCTCGATCACCGAGAACAAGGTGCTGCTGCTGATCATGATCAACATCCTGCTGTTTCTTGTCGGCATGGTCGTGAACGACGTGACCGCGATCATCCTGATCGCGCCGCTGCTTCTGCCGTTGATGCAGGCGATCGGGGTCAGCCCGGTCCAGTTCGCCGCGATCATGGGCGTGAACACCGCGATGGGCGGCGTCACCCCGCCCTATGCCTCGATCCTCTATCTCGGCGCACGCATCGGCAAGGTGAAGGTCACCAAGGTCATTCCGCCGGCGATGAAACTGATCCTGTTCGGCTATGTGCCGGTGGTGTTCCTGACCTCGCTCTGGCCCGACCTGTCGCTCTTTCTGCCGCGCTTCTTCGGATATGACGTGGCGCCCTGATCGTCCTGACCTCGCAATAGAAACCCTGGAGGAACCTGAAATGAAACATGCATTCCTGACCACCGCCGTGGCGGCCTTGATGGCGATCGGCAGCTATGCCGAAGCACAGCAGCTCAAGATGAGCCACGTGCGCCCGCAGGACGCCACCATCGACGTCGAGCTGCGCGCCTTCGCGGCGGCCGTGAGCGAGGCGACCGGCGGCGACGTCACCGTCGACATATTTCCCGCCTCGGCGCTTGGCGACTATACCACCGTGCAGGAACGGATCAGCGTCGGTGCCATCGACATGGCGACCCAACCCGCCGCGACCGCTGCCGACCGGCGGATGCAGATCAGCTCGTTCCCCTATCTCGCCGGAAACTGGGACCAGGCGCGCGCCGTCTATGGCCCGGGCGGTGTGGTCCGCGAGGTGATCGCCGAGCTCTATGCCGCGCAGGACATCACCATGCTGGCGGCCTATCCGGTCTATTTCGGGGGCATCGCGCTGAACGTCGAGAACCCGAATGCCGGCTCGATCGAGCCCAACGGGATCAAGGTGCGCGTCCCGGGTATCAAGAGCTTTCAGTTGACCGGCGAAGCGCTTGGCTACATCCCGTCGCCGATCCCCTTCTCCGAAGCCTTCACGGCTGTTCAGACCGGCGTTGTGGATGGGGTGATCGGCTCTGGTGCCGAAGGTTACTACGCGTCGTTCCGCGACGTGACCAAGACCTATATCCCCGCCAACACCCATTTCGAGGTGTGGTACATGATCATCTCGAACGAGAGCCTTGCCGGGCTTTCGGAGGAAAACCAGGCGGCGCTGAGGGAACAGGCCGCGACCTTCGAGGCGACCCGCTGGGAGGTGGCTGAAGCCGACCAGGGCCGCAACGAGCAGCGCCTTGTCGACGAGCTTGGCGCGACGGTCATCGCACTGACCGACGAGGAGCTCGCCGCCATGGCGGCCAAGGTTCGTGCTGATGTCTGGCCGGCGGTTCTCGAGGATGTGGGCGCTGAATGGGGCCAGTCCATCCTTGACCAGGTCGCGGCCGCGACCAACTGATCGAAAAAGCGTCGGGGCGGGGATCGCCGCCCCGACGCGTTTACCTTCACGGGCGGATCAATGGATACCGATTATGCCATCATCGGAGGCGGGGTCGTCGGCCTTTCGGTCGCTTGGGGGCTGCTCAGGCGTGGGTTGACGGTCACGGTTCTAGACGGCGATGACGGGGCATTCCGGGCAAGCCGCGGCAATTTCGGCCTGGTCTGGGTCCAGTCGAAGGGCATGAACCAGCCGCGCTATGCCCGATGGTCGCAGCAATCCGCGGCGATCTGGGCGGATTTCGCCAGCGAACTGGGCGCGGCCACCGGACAAGCGGTGCCGCTGCAACAGAACGGCGGGTATGATCTGCATTTCTCCGAGCAGACGCTTGAAGACACCGTCTCGAAATATCGAAAACTCAAGGCTGACCTGGGCGGCGACTACCCGTTCGAGGTTCTTGGCCACAACGCGCTGCGCAGGGAAGAGCCGAATATCGGGCCGAAGGTCGTCGGAGCGATCCTGCACCACCAGGACGGGCATGCGAACCCGCTGAAGCTGTTGCAGGCGCTGGCCGCGGATGTGCGGCGGATGGGCGGCCATGTGTTGACCGGAAAGACCGTGACGGACGTGACCAGGCCTGACGGGTTCCGCATCCTCTGCAGCGACGGAACCATCACCGGCGCAGGTCGCGTGATCCTGTCCGCCGGCCTCGGCGCCGCCCAGCTTGGCCCGAAGATGGGGTTCAAGGCGCCGATCCGTCCGCAGCGCGGACAGGTCCTGATCACCGAGAAAATGCCGAAGCTGATCAACCGCCCGTCGCTGATCGCGCGCCAGGTCGACGAGGGCGGCATCCAGATCGGTGCAACCAACGAGGAGGTCGGGCTGGACGACCGGGTGACGCAGCCGGGCTTGTCCGGACTGGCTGCCAAGGCCATCGCGGCCTACCCGGCGCTGGCCAAGGCGCAGCTTGTCCGGTCGTGGGGCGCATTGCGTGTCTTGTCGCCCGATGGGCTGCCGATCTATCAGGAAAGCGCCGAGATGCCGGGCGCCTTTCTTGTCACGTGCCACAGTGGCATCACGCTGGCTGCCGCCCATGCGCGCCTTTTGCCCGACTGGCTGGAAGGCACCGACGCGGCCCCTGATCTGGAGGTCTTCAGTGAAGCCCGTTTCGCCGTTTCTTGAGCTTGAAGAAGGCCCGCGCGTGTCGGTTACCTTCGACGGGGCGACGCTGGACCTTCCCGAGGGCGCGAACCTGGCCGCCGCGATGCTGGCCGCCGGTGTCGATGTCTTCCGCCATACGCCCGTCTCGGGTGCGCCCCGGGCGCCCTATTGCATGATGGGCGCCTGTTTCGACTGCCTGGTCGAGATCGAGGGCGTCGTGCGGCAGGCCTGCATGGTGGCGGTAAAGGGCGGCATGGATATTCGCAAACCGCACGGGGGCGATGATGGACCGGTTTGATCTCGCCATCGTCGGGGCCGGCCCGGCGGGGATGAGTGCGGCGCAGGAGGCGGCCGGGCATGGGTTGCGGGTTGTGCTTCTCGACGAACAGGCGCGGGCGGGCGGTCAGATATACCGCGACGTCGACCGGGTGGCGCGGCTGCGCGGCGACATCCTCGGCGCCGACTACACAAACGGCGCGCGCCTGACGGCGGGCCTGCGGCACGACGCCATCCACCATGTCACAGCCGCGGTGGTCTGGGCGATCGAGGAGGGGTTCCGTCTGTGCTACACGAAGGATGGGCGCGGCGCTCAGGTCGCGGCCGACCGGGTGCTTCTGGCGACCGGGGCGCTGGAGCGGCCCATGCCACTGCCGGGCTGGACCCTGCCGGGCGTGATGACGGCGGGCGCCGGGCAGATCATGCTCAAGCAATCGGGTGTGCTGGCGCGCCGCGCGGTCCTGGTCGGATCGGGCCCGCTGCTGTACCTGATCGCTGCGCAGATGGTGCGGGCGGGCACGCCGCCCCTGGCCATGGTGGAAACCCAGACGCTTGCCGACCGGGTGCGCGCCATGCGGCATCTCGGTGGCGCGCTGCGCGGCTGGCGGTACATGCTCAAGGGCGTGAAGATGCTGGCCGAGATCGCCCGCGCGCGGGTGCCGCGCCACATCGGCGCGACCGGTATCGCCATCGAGGGCGAGGGCCGGGCAGAAGCCCTGCGTTTTACCCGCCGGGGCAGGGCGCATCGCATCGCCTGCGACACGGTCTTCCTGCACCACGGCGTGGTGCCCAACACCCAGGCCGCGCGGTCGCTCGGAGTGACCCATCGCTGGCGCGCCGGGCAGAGCTGTTTCGCGCCGGTGCTGGACGACTGGGGCAGCACCGATGTGCCGGGGCTCTTCATCGCGGGCGACGGCGCCGGCATCGGCGGCGCAAAGGCGGCCGAGATCGCCGGGCGTCTGGCCGTGCTCGGGTTGGCCGCGCAGGCAGGACGCCTGACCGAAGCCGAACGCGACCGTCACGCCGCGCCCCTGCGCGTCGCGCTGGCCCGTGATCTGGCCGCGCGCCCTTTTCTGGATGCGGCCTTTCCGCCCTTTGCCGAGGCGTTGTCGCCGGCGGACGACACCGTGATCTGCCGCTGCGAGGAAGTAACCGCCGGCAGTATCCGCGGACATGCCCGGCTGGGTTGCCTGGGTCCGAACCAGGCCAAGGCATTCGGTCGCGCAGGCATGGGGCCCTGCCAGGGGCGGTATTGCGGCCTCACGGTCACGGCACTTCTTGCCGAGGCCAGCGGGCGCAGCCCGGACGACACGGGATACTATCGCATCCGTCCGCCCCTGAAGCCCGTGACCCTCGGTGAACTGGCCGCGATGGAGGGGTCCGCGACAGAAACCGCCGAAAAGGAGACAGCGACATGATCGAACGGATCGACACCGGGCAGCGCATGAGCAAGATCGTCAAGCACAACGGCGTTGCCTATCTTTGCGGCCAGGTGGGCGACGGCGCGACAGTGACCGAACAGACCCGCGATTGCCTGTCGCGCGTCGACACCCTGCTGGACAAGGCCGGGTCTTCGCGCAGGCAGATGCTCCAGGTGGTGATCTGGTTGGCCGACATGGCCGATTTCGCCGAGATGAACGCCGTCTGGGACGCGTGGGTACCCCAAGGGCATGCCCCGGCCCGAGCCTGCGGAGAGGCAAGACTGGCCCGCCCCGAACTGAAGGTCGAAATCATCGTGACTGCGGCCTGTTGAGATCGCACGGATCCGGCATGAACCAAGAGACGGCGCAACCCGTGTCCGTTCATGGAATGCGGTTTGGCGTTCGCTCCTTCGATCATCCGAGCGCCACACCCAATCCCCGACGGCGGCCTGTCAACGCACGGGGCAGGGCGGCGGAGTACCTGTCCTGTGCGCAAGCGGCGCATCGCGGGCCAACTCCGAACGCAAGTCGATCCGAGGAGATCACCAAATGCCATTCAGCGCAACCATCGCGGCCGCGCTGGTTGTTCCCGGTCTCGGTCATTGGTGGCGGCGAAAGAAACACGATTTCAACAGGTCGACGGGCTTTGTGCAGGTCCAAGGTTCAAGTTTCGATCGTGTGATTTCGTGATATTCCGTATCGCCCGTGGGTTTTGGTGCCGGTCAAGAATTGCAGACCGGCACCGATTTTAACGTCACGCCGCCTTGTGTCTTCGTGACATGCGTATGCCAACGCTCATCATGCGCATGGCGTCTTCCGCCGCGCGGCGCAGCAGGCGCTCTCCGTCGCGGATGGCCTCTTCCAGCGTGCAGGGACGCTTGAGGATCGACGCGAAGGCCGAGATCCCGTGGGCGAAGGTTTGATCCACGCCCTTGCCAATGGTCCCGGCGAGCGCGATCGTCGGGATGCCAATTCGCGCGGCTCTGGCCAAATCCGTTGAGCGGGGTGGGGCGGTACTGCGGTTCGGAACGGACGTTGACGCCCTGACTGTGGACAAGAACGAGGTGCGCCTGACCTGGAGCCGGAACAACGAAAGCCAGACCGAGACGTTTGATGGCATCGTTGTCTGTGCCGGTGTCGAAAGCCGGGCCATCGCGGCGCAGCTAGGCGACCGGGTGAACGTTTACCCGGTCAAGGGCTATTCCATCACCGTTCGGCTCGATGACGAGGAAAGCCAGCATTCTGCACCCTGGATCAGCCTGCTCGACGACGAGGCCAAGGTCGTGACCAGCCGCCTTGGCAAGGACCGGTTCCGCATCGCCGGAACGGCGGAGTTCAACGGTTACAACCTCGATATCCGGGATGACCGTGTCCGCCCGCTGGTCAAGTGGTGCGAACGCTTCTTCCCGGGCGTCAGCACCGAGCACGCGATTCCCTGGGCGGGCCTTCGTCCGATGATGCCGAACATGATGCCGAAGGTCGGGCAGGGTGTTCGCGACCGGGTGTTCTACAATACCGGGCATGGCCACCTTGGATGGACCTTGTCAGCCGTGACTGCGGAGATGGTGGCGGAGGCCGTCGCGGAATCCCGCACGGTGAATCGGTCCAACGGCGCATCCATCGGCGCTCCCGCTTCGCTGAGAACGCAGGGGGCCGTGTGATGGAAATTCCTTCCTACGACGACATGCTCGCCGCGCATGTCCGGATCGCCCCGCATATCCGCCGTACGCCGGTGCGGACTTCGGATTACCTGAACGAACTGGCCGGGTGCCGACTGTTCTTCAAATGCGAGAATTTCCAGGAACCCGGCGCGTTCAAGGTGCGGGGGGCCACGAATGCGGTTTTTGGCCTGGACGAGGTCCAGGCCACGAAAGGTGTCGCCACGCATTCATCGGGCAACCACGCCTCGTGCCTGAGTTACGCCGCCATGCTGCGCGGCATCCCCTGCAACGTGGTGATGCCACGCACCGCGCCGCAGGCCAAGAAGGACACGGTGCGCCGCTATGGCGGCGTGATCACCGAATGCGAGCCGTCCACGACGAGCCGTGAGGCAACATTCGCGCAAGTGCAGGCCGCGACGGGAGGCGATTTCGTCCACCCCTACAACGATCCGCGCGTGATCGCGGGGCAGGGCACCTGTTCCAAGGAATTCATGGAGCAGACCGACGGGCTGGATATGGTGGTGGCTCCAATCGGGGGCGGTGGGATGATCTCGGGCACCTGTCTGACGCTGTCGACGCTGGCCCCGGAGACCAAGGTGATTGCCGCCGAGCCCGAACAGGCGGACGATGCCTATCGCAGCTTCAAGGCGGGTCACATCATTGCCGACGATGCGCCCAAGACCATCGCTGACGGTCTGCTGGTGCCGCTCAAGGACCTGACCTGGCATTTCGTGTCGAACCACGTGTCCGAGATCTACACCGCCTCGGAACAGAAAATCGTCGATGCGATGAAGCTGATCTGGAAGCACCTGCGCATCGTGATGGAACCCTCGAGCGCCGTGCCGCTCGCCACCATCCTCAAGAACCCTGACGCCTTCAAAGGCAAGCGCGTCGGCGTGATCATCACCGGCGGCAACGTCGATCTGGACAAACTGCCCTGGATGCTGGGCTGAGAAGGAGAATTCCGATGAAAGACATGATTGATTTTGACGCCTACGAGGTCGGCTTTGACATCCCGGCCAAACCCGGAATGGACGCGGCGGACATCCAGACACCTGCTCTTGTGCTCGATCTCGATGCGTTGGAACGCAACATCAAGAAGATGGGCGACTATGCAAAGGCGCAAGGCATGCGGCATCGCGCCCATGGCAAGATGCACAAATCCGTCGATGTGCTGAAACTGCAAATGGAGATGGGCGGCGCCGTCGGCGTCTGTTGCCAGAAGGTGTCCGAGGCCGAGGTCTTTGCCCGCGCTGGCATCAAGGAGATCCTCGTGTCCAATCAGGTCCGGAACCCGGGCAAGATCGAGAGGCTGGTGCAACTGCCCAGGCTGAGCGGTGGCGAAGTGATCGTCTGTGTCGATGATGTCGCCAACGTCGCGGACCTGTCGGCGGCTGCCGTTAAGGCGGGCACCCAGCTGGGTGTCTTCGTGGAAATCGACTGCGGTGCCGGACGCTGCGGCGTGACAACGACTCCGGCGGTCGTTGAGATCGCCAAGGCTGTCGTCGCGGCGGACCACCTGACCTATCGCGGCATTCAGGCCTATCAGGGCGCGATGCAGCACATGGACAGCTTCGAAGACCGCAAGGCCAAGATCGACGCAGCGATTGCCCAGGTGCAGGCCGCGGTCGATGCGCTGAAAGCCGAAGGGATAGAAACCGATTTGGTATCAGGCGGTGGCACGGGCTCGTATTACTTCGAGAGCAATTCCGGTCTCTACAATGAATTGCAGTGCGGTTCGTATGCCTTCATGGATGCCGACTATGGCCGTATCCTCGATCACGAGGGCAAGCGCATCGACGCGGGCGAATGGGAAAACGCCTTCTTCATCCTGACCTCGGTCATGTCCCATGCCAAGGCCGACAAGGCGATCTGCGATGCGGGTCTGAAGGCGCAATCGGTCGACAGTGGCCTACCGGTCATCTACGGGCGCGACGACGTGGAATACATCAAGTGCTCGGATGAGCATGGTGTCATTTCTGATCCGAACGGTGTCTTGAAGGTCAACGAAAAGCTGCGGTTGGTGCCCGGCCACTGCGATCCGACGGCAAATGTGCATGATTGGTATGTCGGCGTGCGGAACGGCAAGGTCGAATGCGTCTGGCCGGTCTCGGCCCGCGGCCGCGCCTACTGACCTTCGGATTGCAGCAAGTTGCGGTCCGCCAACTAGAGGCGGACCTGCTTTTCCCATGACATTTCAACCGGGGAGAAACCCATGCTGATCGTACCGGAACGGGAAATTGCCGATCTGATGACGCGCGCAGCGGCTTTTGATGCCGTCGAAAAGGTGTTTGCCGCGATGGCCTCAGGCGATGCCTACAACTTTCCGGTGGTGCGTGAGGCGATCGGTCACGAAGATGCGCTTTATGGATTCAAAGGTGGGTTCGACCGTGCTGGCCTGACGTTGGGCCTCAAGGCGGGCGGGTATTGGCCCAACAATCTGGAAAAACGTGGCCTGATCAATCACCAGTCAACCGTGTTTCTGTTCGATCCCGATACCGGCAAGCCCTCTGCGGTGGTGGGCGGCAATCTGCTGACCGCGCTGCGCACGGCAGCGGCGTCTTCGGTGTCGATCAAGCACCTGGCCCGGGCCGATGCCAAGGTCATCGGCATGATCGGTGCAGGGCATCAGGCCGCCTTTCAGCTGCGGGCTGCGTTGGAACAACGGACCTTTGAGAAGGTCATCGGCTGGAACTACCACCCCGAGATGCTGCCAAATATCGAAAAGGTCGCGGCGGAAGCCGGTGTTTCATTCGAAGCGGTGGACCTGCCCGGGATGCGCGCCGCAGATGTGATCGTCTCGATCACCTCGGCTTTTGCGCCGTCGCTCATGGCCGACCATGTCAGCCCCGGCACCCACATCGCCTGCATGGGAACAGATACCAAAGGCAAGCAGGAGGTCGAGGCCGCGCTGCTGGCCCGCGCGGCGGTCTTTACCGATGAAGTGGCCCAGTCCATCAGCATCGGCGAACCGCAGCACGCGATTGAACAGGGCCTGATCGCGGAAAGCGACATCGCGCAGCTTGGTGCCGTGATCAACGGCACCCATCCGGGTCGCGGCTCGGACGATCAGATCACGCTTTTCGACGGTACCGGCGTCGGCCTGCAAGACCTTGCCGTTGCCGCGGCGGTGGTCGATCTCGCGGTTGCGCGTGGCGTTGCCATCGAGGTCGATTTCTGACCTGTCGCCATTCCCGAAGACGATCCGAGACAGGCGTCGCAATTCGTGACGCCTGTTTTCGTTTCCGGGGGTCGCAGGCAGCCTGTGACTCGCCAGGGTATCACCCAAGACCCCCCCAATCATCGACAGAATCCGGCTCGGGCGGGCAATCTGCACCCAAGTGAAACCTGCAGATGTGGTGAGCCCCAGTGACCAAGATTGACCAGATCGAGACCATGATCCTCGACATCCCGACCATTCGCGGTCACGTGCTGTCAATGGCCACGATGCGGACGCAAACCGCCGTTCTCGTGAAGATCAAGTTCTCGGACGGCTCCGAAGGCATCGGTGAGGGCACGACGATAGGCGGCCTCAGCTATGGCCCCGAAAGCCCCGAAGGCATCCAGTCCGCGATCGATACCTATATCGCACCGGCGCTGCTCGGACGAAATGGTGACGACGTGAATGGCGCGATCCAGCTGATCGACAAGCTGGTCAAGGCCAACCGCATCGCCAAGACAGCCATCGAGATCGCGCTTTGGGACGGGCTGGGCAAGCGCCTGGGCGTACCGGTGTCGCAACTCTTCGGCGGCGCCGTTCACGAGAAACTGCCGGTTGCGTGGACCCTGGCTTCTGGAAATTCGGACACCGACATCGCCGAGGCGCTGGAGATGATCGAAACCCGCCGCCACAACATCTTCAAGCTGAAGATCGGCAAGCGGTCCGTGCGTGAAGACGTGGCGCATGTGGCGCGGATCAAAGAAGCCGTCGGCGACGCCGCGAGCGTGCGCGTCGACGTGAACACGGCATGGTCCCTGCAGGACGCACGCTGGGGTCTCAAGGGTCTTCAGGGCGCAGGTTGCGAGTTGGTCGAACAACCGGTTCCCGCACGCTATCGCCGCGCCATGGCAGAGCTGACCAAAGGCTATGAGATCGCCGTGATGGCGGACGAGGCGCTGAACGGTCCCGAGGATGCCTTGGAAGTCGCATCAGTGCGCGGGGCGGATGTCTTCGCGGTCAAGATCGGGCAGTCGGGCGGGCTCAAGCGCGCGTCCGAGGTGATTGCGATCGGGGAGGCCGCAGGTCTTGGCCTTTACGCCGGCACGATGCTGGAAACCGGGCTGAGCACCGCCGCGGCGTTGCAGTTGTTTTCGACCGTCGAGGATCTGGCCTGGGGCACCGAGCTTTTTGGCCCGCTGCTGCTGACCGAAGACATTCTCGCGAAACCGATCGTTTACCGCGATTTCTGCGTCGAGATCCCAAAGGGGGTCGGCATCGGCGCCACGCTCGATACCGACAAGATCGATTTCTTCCGCCGCGATGGCGGGCGGACCATGAAAGCCGTCGTCGGCAAATAAGCCCGCGACACCACATCAAACCCAGCCAAGGCGCGTACCAAAGCGCCGAGGCAGTCAGGAGGAGGACCAATAATGTTCACCCAATCCAATCTCGACGAATTCGAAGCGCGGCTTGATGGCGCAATCCAGGACGATCCGGAAAACGGTGTCTTTCGCTGCCGCCGTGACATCTTCACCGACGAAGAACTGTTCGAGCTCGAGATCAAGCACATCTTCGAAGGCAACTGGATCTACATGGCGCATGAAAGCCAGATTCCCGAGCCAGGTGACTACTTCACCCTGACCATGGGCCGGACGCCCGTCGTCATCACCCGCGACAAGGACGGCGAGTTGCACGCGCTGGTCAATGCCTGTTCGCACCGCGGCGCGCAGCTTTGCCGGTTCAAGCGCCGCAACCAGAAGACCTTCACCTGCCCGTTCCACGGCTGGACCTTCTCGAACACCGGCAAGCTGCTCAAGGTCAAGGACCCCAAGGGTGCCGGCTATCCCGAGCAGTTCAACAAGGACGGCAGCCATGACCTGACCAAGGTTGCCCGGTTCGAGAACTACCGCGGCTTCCTGTTCGGCTCGCTCAATGCCGATGTGAAACCGCTGGAGGAATACCTGGGCGAGGCGCGCAAGATGATCGACATGATCGTCGACCAGGCCGACGAGGGTCTGGAAGTTTTGCGCGGCTCCTCGACCTACACCTATGACGGCAACTGGAAGCTGCAGGCCGAAAACGGCGCCGACGGCTACCACGTCTCGGCCGTGCACTGGAACTACGTGGCCACCACCGCGCACCGCACCGACGACGGCAAGGAAGACAACATCAAGGCGACCGACGCCTCGAAATGGGCCAAGCAGCGCGGCGGCTTCCACGCCTACGAGAACGGCCACATCCTGCTCTGGACCGAATGGGCCGACCCGACCAACCGCCCGAACTATCCGCGCAAGGAGGAGTGGACCGAGAAGTACGGCAAGACGAAAGCCGACTGGATGGTGGGCGTGCTGCGCAACCTCTGCCTCTACCCCAACGTTTTCCTGATGGACCAGTTCAGCAGCCAGATCCGGGTGTTCCGACCCATCAGTGTCGACCAGACCGAGGTCACGATCTACTGCATCGCCCCCAAGGGCGAAAGCCAGGAGGCGCGCACCCGCCGCATCCGCCAATACGAGGACTTCTTCAACGCCTCCGGGATGGCGACGCCGGACGACACCGAGGAGTTCCGGGCAACCCAGCGCGGCTATGCCGGCGCGGCGCATGCCAAGTGGAACGACCTGACCCGCGGTGCCACCCAGTGGATCGAAGGCCCGGATGAGGACGCCAAGGCGTTGGGGATCAACCCGATCCTGTCCGGCGCCCGCACCGAAGACGAAGGTCTCTTCGTCATTCAACACAGCAACTGGTCCGAGCGGATGGGCGACGCCATCGCCAAGGAACGCGAAACCGCGCCCAAGGCGTCGGTCGCAGCCGAGTGAGGAGGAAAGACAATGACAACCGCAACGCTTGAACGCGCCGCCGACAACGCAATGACCTTCGAGGACATCCAGGCCTTCCTCTTCGCCGAGGCCCGCGCTCTGGACGACCGCGACTGGGATACCTGGCTGGCCTTCTACCACAAGGATTGCCCGTTCTGGATGCCGACCTGGGACGACGAGGACAAATTGACCGAGGATCCGGCCAACGAGATGTCCCTGATGTACTACCCCAACAAGCAAGGCATCGAGGATCGCGTGTTCCGGATCAAGACCGACCGGTCCTCGGCCACCTCGCTGCCGGAGCCGCGGACCAATCATTACCTGTCCGGAATCGAGGTGCTGAGCAGGGATGGATCGCAGATCGACCTGCGCTTCAACTGGCAGACGCTCAGCTACCGCTACGGCAAGACAGACCAGCACTGGGGCACGTCGTTCTACTCGATCGACACCAGTGGTCCGAAACCGCTCATCACCGACAAGAAGGTGGTCCTGAAGAACGATCACATCCACCACGTGATCGACGTCTACCACATCTGATCGCGCCCAAGCGGACGACAAACGAACCTCCGCGCACCGTTCCCGGTGCGCGGCCAAGGGAGGAGCATGCCATGACGACCTACAACATCGCCCTGAACTTCGAAGATGGCGTGACGCGCGTCATCCAATGCGACGACGACGAGAAGGTGACGGACGCCGCCTTCCGCCAGAAGATCAACCTGCCGATGGACTGCCGCGACGGCGTTTGTGGCACCTGCAAGTGCTTTGCCGAAAAGGGCGAGTACGAGCTGGAATTCTACATGGACGAGTCGATGTCCGACGAGGAGGCCGAGCAGGGCTATGTCCTGACCTGCCAGATGATCCCGGAAAGCGATTGCGTCCTGCGCGTCCCGGCGTCGTCGGCGGTTTGCAAGACGGCTCCGGAAGCGGTTGACGGTGAAGTTCTCGGCGTCGACCACTTGTCGGAAACCTCCTTCGGTCTGCGGGTGAAGCTGGCCAAGCCGGTCGGTTTCCTGCCCGGTCAGTACGTCAACGTCACGGTCCCGGGCACCGGCAAGCACCGGTCCTATTCGTTCTCATCTGCGCCGGGCGCGGATGAAGCCACATTCCTGATCCGCAACCTGACGGGCGGTGTGATGAGCACGTATCTGGGCCAGCATGCCCGGCCCGGCGATGCCGTCACGCTGACCGGCCCGATGGGCGCCTTCTACCTGCGTCCAATCGAACGGCCGCAGCTTTGGCTGGCGGGAGGCACCGGTCTTGCGCCTTTCCTGTCCATGCTGGAACAGGTGGCGGAACAAGGCACGGATCATCCGATCACGCTTTACTACGCCGTGACCCGCGCTGCGGACCTTGTGGAACTGGACCGCGTCAAGACCTTGGCCGACCGGATCGGCAACGTGACGGTCATCACAATCCTGGCCGCCGCGGAAGACGCACATGAGCGCAAGGGTTTTGTCACCGATCACGTCACCGCCGACGACCTGGTGCAGGGCGGGTGCGACGTCTACCTCTGCGGCCCGCCGCCGATGGTCGATGCCGTCCGGGGCCATTTCGGCAAATTGGGTGTCGAGCCTGCCAACTTCTATTACGAGAAGTTCAACCCGACAGAAGAGAAGGCGGTCGCATGACCGGCCGCTTTGCAGACAAGGTCATGGTCGTGACCGGCGCGGCACAGGGCATCGGCCGCCGCGTCGCCGAACGCGCCGCGGCCGAAGGCGCCCGCGTGCTGATCGTCGACCGGTCTCCGGCCCGCTCGGAGGTGGTGAAGGCGATCCGCGCGGCAGGTGGTGAGGCACAGGCGATCTCGGTCAATCTCGAGACCTGGGCGGGCTGTGAGAAGGCCATGCAAAAGGCCGTGGACCTTTGGGGCCGGATCGACGTCCTCGTCAACAACGTCGGCGGCACGATCTGGGCCAAGCCTTACGAGTTCTACGAGCCGAAGCAGATCGACGCCGAGGTGCGGCGGTCGCTGTTTCCCACGCTCTACTGCTGCCGCGCGGCCATCGACCACATGCTGCCGCGTGAAAGCGGCGTGATCGTCAACGTCTCGTCCATCGCCACGCGGGGATTGAACCGCGTGCCCTATGCGGCGGCCAAGGGCGGTGTGAACGCGATCACCGCCAGCCTCGCCTGGGAAGTGGCCGAACGCGGCATTCGCGTCGTCGCCACCGCGCCCGGCGGGACCGAGGCGCCGCCCCGCGTCGTGCCGCGTAACCCGAACGCGGAAGAGGAACAGCGCGAGGACTGGTACAAGACCATCGTCGACCAGACGATCCAGTCCTCGTTCATGAAACGATACGGAACGCTCGACGAGCAGGCAGGGCCAATCCTGTTTCTTGCGTCGGACGAAGCCTCCTACATCACCGGCGTTACGGTACCGGTGGGTGGGGGAGACCTGGGATAGACCCCGAGGTGGGGTCAGACACAAACTGGAGGAGATCCACAATGAAACGCGCAATCCTGGCGGCCCTCGGGCTCGCCACCACTCTCGCTTTGCCTGCAACGGCCGAAGACATCAAGGTCGGCCTGCTTTTGCCCTATTCGGGCGTTTACGCGGCACTCGGCAACGACATCGATGCGGGCTTTGAACTCGGGCTCAAGCACTTTGGCTCCGATGCCGGCGCAACCTTCGAAATTGTCCGCGAGGACACCGAGGTCAAGCCGCCGGTTGCGCTTGGCAAGGCCAAGAAACTGATCCTGCAGGACAAGGTCGACGTGGTCGCCGGCATCGTTTCCTCGGGCGTGCTGGGCGCAGTGCGTAACATGATCGACGGCGCGGGCGTTCCGCTGATCGTCGCCAATGCCGGCAATGACGAAGCCACCGGCGCCGACTGCTCGCCCTACATCACGCGCGTGTCCTTCTCCAACGGGCAGGTCAACCGCCCGATGGGCAACTGGATGGCGGAGCAGGGCATCAAGAAGGTGTTCACGCTGGCGCCCGACTACGCCGCTGGACGCCAGATGATCGATGCCTTTTCCGCGAGCTTCACTGCCGCCGGCGGTGAGATCGTCGGGCAGGAGTTCACGCCTTTCCAGAAGACGCAGGACTTCGGTCCCTACCTGGCGCAGGCGAAGGCGAGCGGCGCCGACGCCGTCTATGTCTTCTATGCCGGTGGCGAGGCCATCGCCTTCGTCAAGCAGTACGACAGCTTCGGGCTCAAGGCCGAGCTGCCGCTCTACGGTTCGGGCTTCCTGACCTCGCCGCTGTATGTGAACGCCGAAGGCCCCGCCGCCGAAGGCGTGATCACGGCGCTGCACTACGTGCCGACCATCGACAACGCCGAGAACAAAGCCTTTGCCGAAGCCTTCACCGCCGAAACCGGTCGGGTGCCCTCCGAATTCGCCGTGCAGGGCTATGACGCCGCCCGCGCGCTGATCGAGGCCGCCAAGACCGGGGCGACCGACCGCGAAGCTCTGGCACTTGCGCTGCGCCAGGTCAGCTTCGACGGCCCGCGCGGCAAGACCTCGATCGACCCGGCCACCAACAACGTGGTGCAGCCGATCTACGTCTACGAGACCGTCGCTGGCGAGAACGGCTTGACCCAGAAGGTCCTGGCGCAGTTGCCGGCCGAGGCCGATCCCGTCAACGGCTGCCAGATGGCGCCTGTCTCCAACTGACCCAACAGCGCCCGGCCGTCGCAGACGGCCGGATCTACCCCGGAGGAGGACCCGGCAATGGCACATGATCTCGGCTTCTGGACGCTTCAGGCGCTCAACGCGCTGCAACTCTCGATGCTTCTCTTTCTGCTCTCCATCGGCCTGACGGTCATTTTCGGGCTGATGCATTTCGTCAACCTCGCGCATGGGTCGCTTTACGCACTGGGTGCCTACTTCGCGGCGTCACTGGCAGCGGTTGGCGGCTACTGGATGGGCTTCTTCCTCGCGCCGGTCGCGGTCGCTGGGGTGGGTGTCCTGCTTTATTCCGGCCTCATCAAGCGGATGCGCAAGTCCGGCCCGATGGCACAGGTGCTGGTCACGTTCGGTCTGATCTTCGCGCTTCTCGACCTCACCCGCATCTTCTGGGGTGACCTCGCGCTTGCCATCGAGGTGCCGGCGCTTCTGGAGGGCCGCTTGGCCTTTCTCGGGGTCGAATACCCGACCTATCGGCTGTTCATCATCGGGCTGGGCCTCGCCATCTTCGCGGCGCTGGCCTTCGTGCTGAGCCGCACCCAGATCGGCGCGATGATCCGCGCAGGCGTTGACAACGACGCCATGGCCGCCTGCCTAGGTATCAACGTCGAGCGGCTTTTCTTCATCGTCTTCTGCTTCGGCTGTGCGTTGGCTGGACTTGCCGGGGCCGTGGCCGCACCGCTTCTGAGCGTCACGCCCGACATGGGGCTGCAAATCCTGATCCCCACGCTGATCGTGATCGTCATCGGCGGTCTTGGCTCACTCAAGGGCGCGATCGCCGGATCGCTGATCTACGGCTTCGTGCAGACCTTCGGCGCCGTTTTGGCCCCGCAACTCGCCTCTGTCCTCATCTACGCCCTGCTGGCCGCGGTCCTCGTGATCAAGCCCGTGGGCCTCTTCCCGGCGAAAGGATAAGTCGATGTTTCGTCACAACTCACTTCGCTATGCCGTCCTGATCCTGTTGGCTGTCGCTGCCCTTTTTCAGGCTTTCACCGCTGAGTATTTCGGGCTGGAGATCCTGACCGAGATCCTGGTCCTGGCGATCCTTGTGCTGGCGCTTGATATCGTCGCGGGCTTCGCCGGCATGGTATCGCTCTGCCACGGTGCTCTGATGGGCGTCGGCGCCTATGCCTACGCGCTTCTTTCGACAAAGGCCGGTGTCGCACCTCCGGTGGCAATGGCCGGGGCCGTCGCCCTGACCGGCGTCGCGGGTTGGGTGATCGGGGCGGTCTGCTCGCGCAGCCACGGGATCTACTTCATCATGGCGACGCTCGCCTTTGGTCAAATGGCCTATTCCTACGTGTTCGAGGCACCGGTCTTTGGCGGCGACGACGGCCTTGGTGGGATCGAACGGCTGGACCTGAGCCTGATCGGTCTCGACCTGAACGACAGCCGGACCTTTGCCGTGTTCTGCCTTGCCGTTCTGGGCGCAGTCTACGGTGCTTCGGTCCTGATCCTGCGCTCCGGCCTTGGCCGTTCGTTGTCTGGTGTCATGCACAACGAACAGCGCATGCGCGCGCTCGGCCTGACGGTCTGGCGGGTAAAGGCGGACGTCTTCGGGCTGTCGGGCATGATCGCGGGTCTCGCGGGCGTTCTGGCCGCACAACACATCATGTTCATTTCGCCGGGTCTTCTGAGCTGGACCGTCTCGGGCGAGGCGCTGGTGGTGGTGATCCTGGGCGGCCTCGGCACGCTGGTCGGCCCGCTCGTGGGCGCTGCGGCCTTCGTCGTCCTGAAACATGAACTGAGCGCCGTGACGACCTACTGGCATCTCGTCGTCGGCGTCATCCTGATCGCCGTCGTGATGAGCCGCGCCAACGGTATCTTCGGCTGGATCGAAGCCCGCTGGGGCGCACGCATAGACCGACGCGTGGCCGACGCCACGCGCAAGCAGCAGCCCGGGGAGGTGGTGAACGATGCTTGAGACACGCAATCTGGACAAGAGTTTCGGTGCGGTTCACGTCACGCGAAAGGTTTCGCTGAAGCTGGAACGCGGTGAGCGCCGGGTGATCCTGGGGCCGAATGGCGCCGGCAAGACCACGCTGTTCAACCTGCTGGTGGGGGAACTGGCGCCGGACAGCGGCTCGGTCCATCTCGCGGGCGAGGACGTGACCGCGCTTCCTGTGGCGAAGCGCGCCCGGCGCGGACTGTCCCGCAGCTACCAGAAGAACACGTTGTTCGACGGGTTGACGGTAGAGGAGAACCTGGGCCTCGCCGCGGCTGTTCACACCGGCAATGCGACGCAGCTCTGGTCCGACAGCCTGGCAAAACGCGAAGTGCGCGAGATCGTCGACGAGGTGGCAGAGCAGGTCCGGCTGATGCCCTACCTGCATGCCAAGGTCTCCGAGATCAGCTACGGCGTGCGGCGGCAACTGGAGGTCGGCGTCGCTCTGGCGACCCGGCCGCTCGTCCTGCTGATGGACGAACCCACGAGCGGCGTCGGCCCCGAGATGTCCAAGGGGTTCCACGACCTGCTCAACAATCTGCCGAGGGACCTGACCATGCTGATCATCGAGCATGACATGGATCTCGCCTTCGATGTCGCCGACACGATCACCGTGCTGAATTATGGCGAAGTGGTTTTCGACGGCCTGCCCGACGCGGCACGCGGCTCGAAGCTGTTGAAGGAAATTTACCTGGGGAGTTGGGAAGATGCTTGAACTGAGCGCAGTCCAGTCCGGCTATGGCGAGACGCAGGTTCTCTACGGCTTGTCCCTCGAAGCGAAACAGGGCCGGGTGTTGGCCATCCTTGGCCGTAACGGGGCCGGCAAGTCCACGACGCTCAAGACGATCATGGGTTTGCTTCCGCTGAAATCGGGCGGGATCGTCTTTGACGGCAAGCCCATCGCGGACCGCCCTTTCGATGTGGCCAAGAGCGGCATCGCCTACGTGCCGGAGACACGCGACATCTTTCCGTCCCTGACAGTGCGCGAGAACCTCGAGATCGCGGCCAAGCGGTTTGGAGCTGCCACTTCAGGCTGGACGATGGAGCGGGTGCTGGACCTCTTCCCGCGCCTTGGCGAGCGGTTGGACAACGGCGGCACGCAACTCTCGGGTGGCGAACAGCAAATGCTGGCCATCGCCAGGGCGCTGCTGATGAACCCACGCCTTCTGATCCTCGACGAGCCGACCGAAGGGCTGGCCCCGATCATCGTCAAGCTGATCCACGACAAGTTGCAGGAGCTGAAGGCCGAGGGCCTGTCGATGATCATCGTCGAGCAGAACTTTGGCTTTGCCACGTCGCTTGCCGACGATGTGGTCGTCGTCGGCAAGGGGCAGGTTGTCTGGACGGGCAGCGCGGAAGAGATCAGGGCCGACCACGAGACGCAGCATACCTGGCTCGGCGTCTGAGCAAACGTTCTGCGGGGAAGGTGCATCCGACCCCGCAGGCGGAAGGCCCACGCGGGTCCGCCTTCCGCGGGGGACGTCGCATCAAGCTGTCAGGCTCCGATATTTTTTGGCGCTAACAGCTTTGGCTTCATTTCTTGATCGGGCTTTTCCGCGCGACCTTCTGCGCCATCGCAACAAAGTTCTTCACGTGCACGCCCTGTTCGTCCAGGCGGTAATTCACCGACAGCTCGGTCCGCGCTATCTCGGGTTCGATGTTCAGGAACTTCATACCCTTGCGGGGCGCGTTTGCGACAGACTCCGGCACGATGCAGACGCCTTCTCCGACAGCGACCAGGCTCAGGGCGGTTTGCAGATCCATGCACCAGATGCGCAGCGGCGTCTTGAACCCGGCAGCCTCGACAGCGTTCAGCACCATGTCCGCGTAGCTGGGCCGGGGCCGTTCGGGATAGAGGATCAGATTGTGGGTCTCGAGGCGTTCGAGTTTCGCGACTGTCCGGGCTTCGGTATCGATGGTATCGGGCAGGGCAAGGATCAGCTTTTCTTCCATCAGGTGTTTCGTCAGGAACTCTGGGTCCTTCAGCGCCGGTCGCGCGAAGGCGACGTCGAGTTCGCGCGAAACCAGTGCCCGGTACAATTCCGCGTTGTTCATGGGCACGAGGCTGAGGTTCACGTCAGGGAAATTTGCCCGGTAGGACCTGATGATGTTCGGCAGGATGCCGAAGGTTGCCGATCCGACGAAGCCGATCCGAAGCCTGCCCTCGGCCCCTTGGCCAAGCCGGCGCACTTCGAGCTTGGTGTCCTCGAGCTGTGCAAGGATCGCCTTCCCCCTTTGCAGCAGGCGTTCACCCGCTTGCGTCAGCGTGATCGCGCTGCGGCCCCTGTTGAAGAGAACCGCTTCAAGCTCATCCTCCAGCTGCTTGATCTGCCTGCTGAGCGGCGGTTGAGCCATGTCCAGCCGTTCGGCGGCACGCCCGAAATGCAGCTCTTCCGCGACCGCGATGAAATATGTCAACTGTTTGAAGTTCATTCATGTCTCTCCCCCGCACCGTGACGTTAGGCGATTGCGCGAAACGAAAAAAGGCCCCCGACGAAACGGGGGCCAGTTCTCAGGGAGGTATCGGGGATCACTCGGCGGCGACAGCCTGCGCGCGGGCTTCAGATTTCAGCACGAAATCGAACTCGAAGTGCAGGTCGGTGCCCAGCTCTTTCGGTGCGGGTTTGAACTTGCCGATCAGGCTTTCCTTGACCGCAAAGACGCTGTCGTCTTCCAGCCACTTGCTGTCGGCGTCGTAGATCTGGCTGATCAGCGGGCGGTAGCCGTCCTTCGAGATGATGAAGTGCATGTGGCCGGGGCGGTTCGGGTGGTGGCCCATGAAGCGCAGCAGCTCACCGGCGGTCTCGTCCTCGGGGATCGGGTAGGGTACCGGGCGCACGGCGACAAAGGCATAGTGGCCGTTCTCGTCGGTCTCGAAGCGGCCGCGCAGGTTGTATTCCGGCTGGTCGGGGTCGAGGTTTTCATAGATGCCGTTCGGGGCGTCTTCCCAGACGTCCAGCGTGACACCGGCGATGCCCTTGCCGTTCTCGTCCTTGATGTAGCCTTCGAAATACGCGGTTTCCTCGTTGTCGAAGTGCTTCTGGATGGTCGAGCCGCCTTTCGGCAGCACCGGCGGGTTTTCGCGATAGAACGGGCCCAGCACGGTGGATTCGCTGGCAGTGCCGTCGGCAGGGTTGGTCATCATGTCGACCAGGACCTCGACGCCGAGGATGTCGGCCAGCAGGATGAATTCCTGCCGATTGTCGTTGCTGAGCTTGCCCGCACGAACGAGGTAGTTGCAGGCTTCGAGGAACTCGCTGTGCTGCAGTTTCACCTCCTTGATGAAACCATGCATGTGCTTGATGAGCGATGTCATGATCTCGCGCTGGCGATCGGTGATCTCGCCATTCTTGCCGAGGCTGTCGATCACGACGTCGGTGATGTTGTCTTGGTTGACGATGCCCATGGGTAAATCCTCCTCCTGGCAGTGCGGTGTTCGGCTACGAGAAGCCTCGCCGCCTCTCGTCGTGGAATAGATGTCGTCGAAACCACGCCGCTGCCCAATGCCTGCTGCGGTATCGGGTGATACCCATGCTGGCCTGCGCGTTGCAGAACCGTCGAACGTGCCTTTCTCGAACCTTCGCTTTGGCTGACGCCGCCGAAGAGTATTGCCCCATACCCTCGCTGGCATGGCCTGCTGACCCACGGTCATGGCATCTCGGTCCCGACCAACAAGCGCACAGGGAGGCAAAGGTGCTCGATACCTTCAAACAAATCCAGACAAGCCTTGAGGCGACGCCGCACCTGCTGAGACTCGGTCGGTTGTTCTCGGAAACGGTGCTGATCGACGTCGACGGCGCCGAATACTACCTGACCTTCGAAAAGGGGCGCATCGTCTCGATCGCCGAAGGTCCCAGCCGCAAGACGCCGTGGCGCTTTGCCCTGCGCACGGATGCCGAAGCGCTGGACAAGTTCTGGCAGGCGCGTCCCGAGCCGGGCTTTCACGACATCTTTGGCCTGGTCAAGATCGGCCGCGGACGGATCGATGGCGACATCCTCAGCCTCGTCAAGAACCTGCGCTTCTTCAAGGATGTGCTGACGCTGGCCCGTGCGAAAGAGGAGCTTGCAGCATGAGCATCGAACCCATCACCGGCCGTTACCTGACTGTCGAGATCGAAGGCGCGCCGCGCCGCATCTATTTCGAAGAGGCGGGACAGGGGCGCCCCGTCGTTTGCCTGCACACCGCAGGCGCCGATACCCGCCAATGGCGCCACCTGATGAACGACGCAGGCATCACGGCGTCGCATCGCCTGATCGCCTTCGACATGCCCTGGCATGGCAAGTCGCTTCCGCCCGAAGGCTTCGAGACCCAGGAATACTTGCTGACGACCGAGGCCTACATCGAAACCGTTCTGGCGGTGATCGACGGGCTGGGCCTTGATCGCCCTGTGCTGGCCGGCTGTTCGATGGGCGGGCGCATCGCGCTGCAACTGGCGGCGCTGCACGCTGACAAGTTCAGCGGGTTCATCGCCATCGAGGCCTCGGATTTCCAGCCTGCCTGGTACGACATCGACTGGTTCCACCGCCCCGACGCCCATGGCGGCGAGATGGGCGCGGCGCTGGTTTCGGCCAATATCTCGCCCTATGCCCCAGATGCAGAGCGCTGGAATACGCTGTGGATGTTCATGCAGAGCGGCCCCGGTGTCTTCCGCGGTGACCTCAGCTTCTACACCCGCGACGACAGCCTGATCCCGCGTCTGCCCACGATCAACACGGCGAAAACACCGGTGCACATCATCGTTGGCGCCTACGACCTGACCTGCACACCCGAAGATGCGGCGCGGACGGCCAAGGCCATCCCCGGCGCCACTTTGGCTGTCATGGACGAGCTCGGTCACTTCCCGATGAGCGAGCATCCCGAGGGCTTCCGTCCATTCTTCGTCGAAGCGCTGGAAAAAATGCCGAAGTCGACGTCGGCGGCCGCCTGACCGTTCAACCCTGCGCAGGAGGAGGAGCCATGTGCAAGAACGCCGAAACACCATGCCCCGGATGCAAGAAACACAAGAAGGCCGATGCCGCCTGGATGTTCTTCACCGAGCATGAGCGCCGGGCCATCGAGGAATCGAACGCAAGCCCCACCCGTTTCGGCTTTGCGTTCTTGGCGCCTGAGGGACTCGGGCGCACCGGCCCCCAACCCGCAACGTCCAACGGATGAAGATCACATGACCACTCCCTGCATCATCTGCGTGGCGATCACCGGCAGCCTGCCCACGAAAGCCAACAACCCCGCGGTTCCGATCACTGTTTCAGAGCAGGTGGAATCCACTCACGAGGCTTTCGAGGCCGGGGCCACCATCGTCCACGCCCATGTTCGCAACGACGATCAGACGCCCTCATCGGACCCCGAGAAATTCGCCGCTCTGAAAGAGGGGATCGAGAAACACTGCCCCGGCATGATTATCCAGTTCTCGACCGGAGGGCGCTCAGGCGCCGGTCGAACACGCGGCGGGATGCTACCGCTGTCGCCCGACATGGCCTCTCTGTCCGTCGGATCGAACAACTTCCCGACCCGGGTCTACGAGAACCCGCCCGACCTCGTCGACTGGCTGGCCAGTGAAATGCTGACATACGATGTAAAACCGGAGATCGAGGCCTTCGACCTGAGCCATATCCTGAAAGCCAAGGACATGGCCGACAAGGGTCAGCTGGCGGGCACCCCCTACGTCCAGTTCGTCATGGGCGTGAAGAACGCGATGCCGGTCGATCGGGACGTGTTCGACTATTACATCCACACGGTGCGCCGCCTGTTCGGCCCCGATGCGCCCTGGTGCGCGGCAGGCATCGGGTCCAATCAGCTGACGCTGAACGAATGGGCGATCGCCGCAGGCGGCCATGCCCGCACCGGGCTCGAGGACAACGTCCGCCTCGACCGCGACCGGCTTGCCCCCAGCAATGCCGCGCTGGTGCGCCGGGCCGTCGACATCTGTGAAAGGAACAATCGCCCCGTGGCGAGCTGGCAGGACGCGCGCCGCATTCTTGGCCTGCGCCTGCCTGAGAATGCCAGGAAAGGACAAGCAGCATGAAAAAGGTATACGGATCGGCGGCAGAGGCGCTGGACGGCCTCCTGCACGACGGGATGCTGATCGCAGCCGGGGGCTTTGGCCTTTGCGGCATCCCCGAACTGCTGATCGACGCGCTGGTGGAAAGCGGCGTCAAGAACCTGACCGTGGCGTCCAACAACGCCGGCGTTGACGGTTTCGGCTTGGGCAAGCTGCTGGCGACCCGCCAGATCAGGAAGATGATGTCGTCCTATGTGGGCGAGAACGCCGAGTTCATGCGCCAATACCTGTCCGGCGAGCTGGAGCTGGAGTTCAACCCGCAGGGCACCCTGGCCGAGCGCATGCGCGCCGGCGGGGCGGGCATTCCGGGTTTCTACACCCAGACCGGCGTGGGAACCCAGATCGCCGAGGGCAAGGAAGTAAAGGTCTGGGATGGCAAGGAATACATCCTCGAAGAGGGGATCTTTGCGGACCTTTCCATCGTGAAGGCCTGGAAGGCCGACGACACCGGCAACCTGATTTTCCGCAAGACCGCGCGCAACTTCAACCCGCCAGCGGCGATGTGCGGTCGTGTCTGCGTGGCCGAAGTCGAAGAGATCGTGCCGCGCGGCTCGATCGACCCCGATCACATCCACCTGCCGGGGATCTACGTGCATCGCCTGATCCAGGGGCAGCACGAGAAACGCATCGAACAGCGGACTGTCCGCAAGCGGGAGGAAGCCTGATGTCTGGCGAAATGAAGGGCTGGGACCGCAACCAGATGGCCGCGCGCGCCGCGCAGG